>NZ_JABXGB010000007.1:0-215235 GCF_022627935.1 Ochrobactrum sp. C6C9
CCACGACGAACGGCGCTAGCCTGACTCCGCAACCAAATCATCACACCAAAAGCCCCGCATAAACAATGCGGGGCTTTCCGCGTTCTAAGGGCGAGAAAAAGGCGGAGGGCTCTTTTGGTGTCAAAAAGACCAAAGCCTGAGCCCCACCATGGTACTCAAAAGCGCCGGAGAACGCAGTGCGTGGCGTTTTATTAAGTGCATCTAAAGAGTTTGATGCCGAGATAGCTATACGATAACAAGGTCAGTCGCTAACGAGATTTCAGATTGTGCAATGCCGGACGCGGTGAGTGCCTCGCAGAGCTCTATAAGGCGCTCGTACTGACCTGAATCAGTACCTATCAACGTACATCAATGACTTGTTGACGAACCATAGTGTAATGACCTTTTTGATTTTTACTTAATAGGGGGCGCGCTCGGATGCGCGCGGTGCAATGCGATCGTTTCAGGGGATGTGCGCCTCTCTACGCTACGGCATGATCAGGGCCGGGCTTGACGTAGCTGCTGTCCCCTTTGTTCGCTCGATCTTCCCAAATGCCGCCGGACGTGGCGTGATTTTTACCTTGCATCATGTTCGCCCTGCGGTCGCTGAACCATTTTCCCCTAATGCACATCTGTCGGTCACACCGGAATTTCTGGAAGAAGCGATCAGCGCGGCAATCGGTGAAGGGCTAACACCCGTTCATTTGCATGACCTGCCCGCTTTGCTTGCTGATAAGGGCGACAGGCGCAAATTTGTGGCGTTCACCCTTGATGATGGCTATCGCAACAACGCCACGTTCGCGGCGCCGATATTCGCAAAATTTTCTGTCCCCTACACAATCTTCATCAATCCCGGGTTTGTGGAACGGCAGCGCAGCGCATGGTGGGAAACTGCCGAAGCATTGACGCGTAAGGCGTCGTGCTTCGCGTTCGATTTTGGCAGAGGGATGGTCAATGTTCGCTGCGAGACACTCAGTGCAAAGCTAGCAGCTTTTGATCGGTTCACAGACTTTGTTCAGGCTATCGATGAAGATGAAGCTGTGCGCCGGATCGATGCGGCAGCGCAGCTCCATGGCGTGGCACCAATGGCGATTGTCGAAAATCTGGTGATGGATGAAGGCGAGTTACGCTTACTGGCGAAAGACCCGTTGGTTCATTTTGGCGCGCATACGATCAACCACGTCAATCTGCGTCGTGTGAAGGATGATAGGCTGCATCAGGAGATAGAGCAGTCTGCTGCTGCTATAGAACGCTATGTCGGGCAGCGCCCGCGCTCTTTCTCTTATCCCTATGGCTGGCCGACTGCCGTTGGTGAACGAGAGACGTCCGCAGTTGCAGATGCAGGGTTTGCCGTTGGGGTGACCACCCAGCCGGGCGTGTTGAGCTGTGACCGCGTTCAATCCCTTATGAGACTGCCGCGTGTGTCGCTGAACGGCTATTATCAGAAGAAGCGCTATGTGAAGGCGCTCATCTCCGGCGTTCCGTTTAAATTCCTGAAAAACAACTGAGACAGTGGTTGCGGTTCGAGGCGGACTCAGACCGCTTATAAGCAAAAATCCCGGACGAAGCCGGGATTTTGAAAGCTAGACTGATCAGAAAACTGGAGCGGGCGAAGGGATTCGAACCCTCGACCCCAACCTTGGCAAGGTTGTGCTCTACCCCTGAGCTACACCCGCTCGCGCCAGCCGATTCTATCAAGAACCGATTCTGTCAGGCCCGCGCTATATGAACCAAGCAAAGAGAGATTGCAACAGGTCGGCACTGCTAATTTTGCATTGTTTTCAACGCATCCGACTGATCATGCAGTTAACAGATTGCAGGCGAATTTACCGCACGCTGGATGCACTTCCCTCCATCACAGCCGGTGCATTGGGCGCCAGCACATTGCAGGACGGAGCTGCTTCAGCTGTCTGCGATGTCGAAGCGACAACGTTTTCCTGTTCATATTTGTCGACCTTCATCGACTTGTTTTCGCGCCAGTTGCCGCGAAGATAAAGAACGCCCGCCATCAGCATGGTGGATAGCATGGCGACCGGAAAACTGAGCCAAAGTGCATCGACACCGAGCCAATCGCGCAAGCCAACCGCAACGCCGAGCCGAACCGGATACATTGATACGAACAGAATGATAAGTGGCCAGATCACCTGTCCATTGGCGCGGACCGTTCCGAACAGGACCATGGAGACACCAAAGGCGATGAACCCCCAGGTCGCCATTTTGCCGATATGCTGGCCGATCGGGATCGCAGAACTGTCAGCGCCGAGAAATATCTCCATCGCCTGCCGGTCGGCCATGAGCAGGACAACCACGAGAACACCGGTCATCAGGATCGCATAGAGCACACCGGTGCGGGTGATGTTGCTGACACGGTCCCAGTTGCCGGCGCCGATATTCTGGGCGGCCATGGCGCTGACCGCCGCGCCAAGCGCCATGGCTGGCATCTGCACATAGGTCCATAGCTGCTGGGTTGCGCCGAAGGCAGCTGTCGTATCGACGCCTTCCTGATTGACCAGCCGCATCATAGTCAGCATAGCGCTCGAAACCACGATCATCTGGATTCCCATCGGCAGCCCCTTGCTGAAGATCAGTTTCAGCACTTTGAGGTCTGGTATGAGAAACCGCAGTTCCTCACCTTTCAAACGCAAGGGGAGATCCTTGCGATAGATGTAGAACAGCATGGCTGCGAGGCTGATGTAATTTGCAACCGCAGTGGCGAGCGCCGAGCCGGATATGCCCAAGGCCGGGATCGGACCGATCCCGAGGATGAGCAGGGGATTGAGGACGATATCCAGGATGACCGCCAGGCCCATGAAGATCAAAGGCGTGATGGAGTCGCCGCTGCCGCGCAGGGCCATCATCAGGATTGTCTGCATAAGGATGGCAGGCATGGCCACGAAGGTGACTTGCAGGAAGGCGCGGGCCAGAGGCGCGATTATGTCCGGCGTACCCAACAGCGTCAGGACATGCGGCGCCAGAAACCAGCCAGCAATGGAAACGAGTATGCTGATCGGCACGAAAGCGCCAAGCGTGGTGCCCGTGATGGCGCGCGCGGTTTCGAGGTCGCGGCGCCCGAAAGACTGCCCGATCAGAATGGTCGAGGCCATGCCGAAACCGAAGACAAAGGCCGTGAGCAGAAACATGACGAGATTGCCGTTGGTCGTGGCCGCCAGCGCATCCGTTCCGAGCAAATGGCCGATCCAGATCGTATCGATGGAACCGTTTGCCGATTGCAGGATCGACGATCCAAGCGTCGGTAAGGCGAAGAGCAACAGGGCTTGATTGATCGGCGCTGTCGTCAGATCCATCTGTGTCTTCATACGCCCTCAATAATATTATGAATTACGTTTTACGAAATGCAGCGTTTCCAAATTAAACCGAATTATCAAAACTGCTACAGCTTTATTGTTCCGCATTGTCGGGGCCACAAATCTGGCGGCTTTACGGCAAGATTTTATGTAAGTTTAGCTTTGACGAATACATCGTAACGGGTGCTTTTGCCCAAGATTTGATGTGAGGGCTTGCGCAAGCCCGCCATCGGTTCGGCACGCAACGGCCACTTCAGCACCACCCGATTGACCGCTGCTTCGAGCGCCACCTGCATCAGCTTTTCCGCATCGGGATCAGTGCCAACGATCTCGCGGATCTGTCGCATTTCCTTTTTGACGAGCGCCGTGTTGCCGCGTGGCGGGTGCATCGGATCGACCATCACCACCTGTGGCCGCAACGCTGGCAACAGCTCGCAGGAATCGCCGTGCAGCAAGGTCATCCGCGCCACGGTTTCAGCATATTGGCCGCCTTCTGCCGCGGCGCGCGCTAGACCCTCCGCCAGCAATGCATGCATTTTTTCCGAGCGCTCGATCAAGGTGACGCGAGCGCCAAGCGAAGCGAGCAAAAATGCGTCGCGTCCTAGACCCGCCGTCGCATCGACAATCTCGGGTGTGACGCTGCCGGTAAAGCCAACGGCTTTGGCAGGCGCCTGTCCGCGTCCTTCACCGGAGCGAAACCGGTGACCGACAGCACCGCCGACGAAATCGACAACCAGCTCCGATGTATCTATTTTCTGCGACATCTATGATCTCGACACAGGATCAGAACGGGCAAGGCGCGGTGAATGTCACGTCGCGCCCGTCGGGATGGCGGAAGGCTAGCTGTTCCGCATGCAGAAGCAAGCGGTCGGCTGCTGCCAGTGCCGCGCCGTCCGCATAAAACTCGTCGCCCAGAATGACATGACCGATTGCCAGCATATGGACGCGTAATTGATGCGTGCGGCCAGTCAGAGGAAAGAGACGCAAGCGCGTGCTGTTTTCACCGCGGCTCAAGACCTGCCAGCGTGTCTGGGCCGGTTTGCCATGCTCGTGGTCGACCCGATGGCGCGGCTTGTTGTCGGGATCGATAGCCAGCGGCAGATCGATGAAACCTTCGTCGCTGTCCATATGTCCCCAGACTTCGGCAATATAGGATTTTTCGGTGGTCCGGGCCTCGAACTGCGCGGCCACATAAGCATGGGCTTTTTTGTTCAGCGACATCAGGACCAGACCGGACGTGTCCTTGTCCAGACGGTTGATCATCAGCGCGCGGGGAAACTGCTTTTGCACCCGCGTGGCAAGGCTGTCGGAGAGGGTGGGATGCCGACCGGGGACAGACAAAAGCCCGCTTGGCTTGTCCAGCACCAGAAGATCCGCATCGCGATGAACTATGGAGATATAAGGCTCCAGCGGCGGATTATAAATGGGGGCAACGGATGACAACACACTCATGCTGCCTTCTAGCATGGTTCATTGGGCACAGAGAAGTATTGCTGCGATGCTAGGTTATGGATTTCGATGAAGAAAATGGCGGAGAGGGTGGGATTCGAACCCACGGTGGAGTTACCCCCACGCCGCATTTCGAGTGCGGTACTTTCGACCACTCAGCCACCTCTCCGCATTGTGCAATCCGGTAAAGCGATCTATATAATCGCACCGTCAAACAGCATCAAAAGCGAATGCTAAGTGTGTAGCGGCTCAATAGCGGGCTGATTGCAATTAGACAAGACCTAATTTGCATTCTCTCGTGAAAATTCTTGACTTTTCCCACGTTCCGAACCTATAAGCACCAGACCTTAGGCGTGGGGCAATCCGCGCCTATTGTTTTGATTGATGATTTCCGGGTTTTCCGGGGCGGCAATCAAGGGGCGCAAGCCCTTCACTTAACCGACTGATAAAAAGACGGCCCATCAATTCGGCGCTAATGTCGTGGAAATGAGAGCCGGACCGAACAACCGAAAGGACAACAAATGTTCGCAGTCATCAAGACCGGTGGCAAGCAGTACCGCGTTGCCGCAAACGATCTGATCAAGGTCGAAAAAGTTGCTGGCGAAGCCGGTGACATCGTAGAATTCGCAGAAGTTCTGATGGTCGGCTCGACCATTGGCGCACCAGTCGTCGCAGGCGCTCTCGTGACCGCCGAAGTCGTCGAACAGGGCCGTGCCCGCAAGGTCATCGCGTTCAAGAAGCGTCGCCGTCAGAATTCGAAGCGCACCCGCGGTCATCGTCAGGAACTGACGACGATCCGTATCTCGGAGATCCTCACCGACGGCGCAAAGCCTTCCAAGAAGGCCGCTGAGAAGAAGGCTCCGAAGGCAGAAGCCGCTGAAGGCGAAGCCGCAAAGCCGAAGAAGGCAGCGCCTAAGAAGGCTGCAGCCAAGGCCGAAACGGCTGAGTAAGTAGAGAGATTAAAGGAGAACACCAATGGCACACAAAAAAGCTGGCGGTTCCTCGCGTAACGGTCGCGATTCAGAATCCAAACGCCTTGGCGTGAAGAAGTTTGGCGGCGAAGCTGTGCTCGCTGGCAACATCATCGTGCGTCAACGCGGCACGAAGTGGCATCCGGGCGCCAATGTTGGCCTCGGCAAGGACCACACTATTTTTGCAACCACGAACGGTTCCGTATCTTTCCGTACGAAAGCCAACGGCCGCACGTACGTATCGGTAAACCCGATCGCGGAAGCAGCAGAGTAAGCCGGGCCTCTTAAAACCACCGGCGTCCCATCGGACCCGGTGTATATGGCAGCCTAGCCAAAAGATCGAAGGGAAGATGGGACCACCATCTTCCCTTTTTGCATCTGGAGGACAGAAAAATGGTTGTCGACGTTTTAGAAGAAGATTGTTACGCAGAAAGCTGTATGAGCCGGGATGAGGGTTTTGCCGATCTCTCCCCCGGTCTGGCGGCTGATCTGGAGCCTGAGTTGGCTCCCGTTTTAGATTGCCCCGTCTTGGTCACCGAAAGGCTGGTTCTGCGCCCGCCGCATGTCGAAGACGTAGATGCCATTTCCTATCTTGCCAACAATCTCCGTGTTTCGGGCATGCTCACTCGCATGCCGCATCCATATACGCGTGAGAATGCCGTCGATTTTGTTGATCGCGTGCGAAAAGGCGAGATGGGCAATTGCATCTACGCCATTACACAAGCTGAGACCGGCATCTTTATGGGTTGTTGCGGCATCCATGCGAATAAACATGGCGACGGGCTGGAGATCGGCTACTGGCTGGGCGAACCCTATTGGGGGCACGGCTTTGCAACTGAGGCCGCTCATTCGCTGATCGATCTGGTGTTCCGGGCAACGGCGGTCAACCGGCTGCATATTTCCTGCCGGGCGACCAACAACGGATCGCGCCGTGTGATTCACAAGTGCGGCTTCCAGTTCAGCAGCATGGGCATGTCGGATACGCTTGCCGCCGGAAACGTTCCGGTCGAACGCTATGTTCTCGACCGGCGCACCTGGATCGGCCTGAGAAGCTGGCAGTCATAAGATAATGAGGCCCTGCGGCCTTGTCCGCAGGGTCCGCAATTATCGGAGAGCGAAATGAATGATAAACATGGAAGCGCGCCAGAAAAGATCGTGCTGCGCGCCCTGGATAAGGGCGATCTGCATCGCTATCGCGCCATCAGACTGAGCGCACTGAGCCGCGCGCCACTGGCCTTTGGTTCGAGTTTTGAGGAAGAAAATGCCTATTCCGACAGCGTGTTTGCGCGCCGTCTGGAACAGGTGAATGGCAATATCATCTTCGGTGCTTTCGACGGTGAAAATCTGCTGGGAACGGCAGGCGTGTTTCGTCATGAACGCAAGTCCGAACGTCATCGCGGAACGCTCTGGGGCGTCTATGTGGCGCCGGAAGCGCGTGGACTGGAACTGGGCAAGGCTCTGGTTCAAAAAGTTATCGAACATGCTGCGGCGCATGTCATCGTTCTCGACGCCAAGGTGGTGGCGACGAACGAACCGGCAAAGCGGATTTATGAGGCGCTCGGCTTCAAGACCTATGGGACTGAGCCGAAGTCGCTTTTTGTGCAGGGGCAGTATCTGGATCAGGAACTGCTCTATATCGACTTCAGCGATGCGGTCTGGAAAGACAAAATCGGATGAAATCCGGCTACTGCAACTGTTTGCAGGAAACGGGTTTTGCTGTAATTGCAATTTGGCTCGCGCAATAGGTTGCGCGGGCCCGGGTTTAAGGCGTGAATGCGCCGCAAGAGGTAAGGTTCAATGAAATTTCTCGATCAGGCCAAGATCTATATCCGCTCCGGCGACGGCGGGGCAGGGGCCGTATCGTTTCGCCGCGAGAAATTTCTTGAATTCGGCGGTCCCGATGGCGGCGACGGCGGCCGGGGCGGTAATGTCTGGGTTGAAGGCGTGGATGGTCTCAACACGCTGATCGATTATCGCTATCAGCAGCATTTTCGGGCCAAGACCGGCATGCATGGCATGGGCCGCAACATGACCGGCGGCAAGGGTGACGATGTCGTTCTCAAAGTCCCGGTCGGAACGCAGGTTTTTGAAGAAGATGATGAAACGCTGATCTGCGATATCACCGAAGTCGGCCAGCGCTATCGTCTGGCCAAGGGCGGTAATGGCGGTTTCGGCAATCTGCATTTCACGACCTCGACCAATCGCGCGCCGCGCCGCGCCAATCCCGGACAGGAAGGCATCGAGCGCACCATCTGGCTGCGTCTGAAGCTGATCGCCGATGCCGGTCTGGTCGGTCTGCCCAATGCAGGCAAATCCACCTTCCTGGCCAGTGTGACAGCAGCCAAGCCGAAGATTGCGGACTATCCATTTACCACGCTTCACCCAAATCTTGGTGTTGCGCGCGTGGATGCACGTGAATTCGTGATCGCGGATATTCCGGGTCTGATCGAAGGCGCCAGCGAAGGCGTGGGCCTTGGCGACCGTTTCCTCGGCCATGTCGAGCGCACGCGGGTTCTGTTGCATCTGGTGTCGGCGCAGGAAGAAGACGTGGCGAAGGCCTATAAGGTCATTCGCGGCGAGCTTGAAGCCTATGAACATGGTCTCGCTGACAAGACGGAAATCGTCGCGCTGTCGCAGATCGATACGCTCGATTCCGATGCGCGCAAGGCCAAGGCCAAGGCGCTGAAGAAAGCCTGCGGGCGCGATCCGCTGCTGCTTTCCGCTGTCAGCCATGAAGGCATGAACGATGCGCTCCGCCAGCTTGGGGCTGTTATCGATGCAAGTCGCGCACAGGAAGCCGGAACGGCGCAAGTCGAAGAATAAGACTGAATGCGGCGAGAGGAATGAGAGCATGCTGAAGCAATTGAAAGACTATCGCCGCATTGTTGTAAAAATTGGTTCCGCCCTTCTGGTGGATCGCGCCAAGGGGCTGAAGCGCGACTGGCTGGAAAGCCTGGGACAGGACATTGCCGCCCTCCATCACGCAGGCGTCGAGGTGCTGGTGGTGTCGTCGGGCGCGATCGCGCTGGGGCGCACCGTGCTTGGTCTGCCGAAGAAAGCGCTGAAGCTTGAGGAAAGTCAGGCCGCAGCCGCTGCCGGTCAGATCGCGCTCGCCAAGGCCTATGCCGACGTGCTCGGCGGCCATGGCATCAAGTCGGGCCAGATTCTGGTGACGCTTTCCGATACTGAAGAGCGTCGCCGCTATCTCAATGCGCGCGCGACCATCGAGACGCTTTTGAAGCTGAAGGCCGTGCCGGTCATCAATGAGAACGACACGGTGGCGACGACAGAAATTCGCTATGGCGACAATGACCGTCTGGCCGCCCGCGTGGCGACCATGATGGGCGCTGATCTTCTGATCCTGCTTTCTGACATTGACGGGCTTTATACGGCGCCGCCGCACAAGAACCCGGATGCCGCGTTTTTGCCGCTGGTGGAAACCATCACGCCGCAGATCGAGGCGATGGCTGGTGCAGCTGCTTCCGAACTGTCGCGCGGCGGCATGAAGACCAAGCTTGACGCGGGCAAGATCGCCAATGCCGCTGGAACGGCGATGATCATCACCTCGGGTATCCGCATGGGGCCGCTTTCGGCGATTGATCGCGGTGAGCGTGCGACTTTGTTTGAAGCTGCCCGCGCGCCGGTCAACGCCTGGAAGACCTGGATTTCCGGCAATCTGGAACCGGCAGGCCGTCTGTCCGTGGATGCAGGTGCCGCGAAGGCGCTGAAATCGGGCAAGTCGCTTTTGCCAGCGGGTGTGAAGGAAGTGAGCGGCCAGTTCGAACGTGGTGACACGGTTGCCGTGCTAAACGAGGACGGTCGCGAGATTGCGCGTGGGCTGATTGCTTACGATGCCGATGATGCGCGCAAGATTGCCGGACATAAAAGCGATGAGATCAGCACCATTCTTGGCTATGATGCCCGGGCGGCTATGATCCATCGCAATGATCTCGTGGTGCGCGGCGCAGCCGTGGCTGCCGAGACCGAAAATGCCTGAACACTGAAAGGCGGGGAGAGGATGCTGAATAAAGTGGAAGCTGGAAGCGACATAGCCGCGATCATGGCCGAAGTGGGCCGCAAGGCGAAAGCCGCCGCAGCACCACTGGCGATTGCGGGTGCGGAACAGAAGAACAAGGCGCTTCTGGCCGCAGCCGACGCCATTCTCCAAAGCCGCGACGCCATTCTCGACGCCAACAAGCTTGATCTGGCCAATGCCGCCGAGAGTGGGATGGCCGCTTCCTTCGTGGATCGCCTGACGCTGGACGACAAGCGCATTGAGGCGATTGCAGAGGGCATCCGCGCCATTGCAGCATTGCCTGACCCGGTTGGCGCGGTTATCGCCGAATGGGATCGTCCCAACGGTCTGCATATCGAGCGCGTGCGCACACCGCTCGGCGTTATCGGCGTCATTTATGAAAGCCGCCCCAATGTGACGGCGGATGCGGGCGCGCTCTGCCTCAAGGCTGGCAATGCGGTGATCCTGCGCGGTGGTTCGGATTCGGCCCATTCGTCAGCGGCTATTCACAAAGCCCTGGTGGCGGGACTTGAAGCGGGCGGCCTGCCTGCCGATGCCATCCAGATCGTGCCGGTGACGGATCGCGCGGCGGTCGGTGAAATGCTGAAGGGCCTCGACGGCGCTATCGATGTGATCGTCCCACGCGGCGGCAAAAGCCTCGTCGCGCGCGTTCAGTCGGAAGCGCGGGTGCCGGTTTTTGCGCATCTGGAAGGCATCTGCCATCTTTATGTCGACAAAACCGCCCAACTCGACATGGCGCGCAAGATCGCGGTCAATGCCAAGATGCGGCGCACGGGCATTTGTGGATCAGCGGAAACGTTGCTGGTGGATCGCGCCGTCGCTTCGACGCATCTGGTGCCGATCCTTGAGGATCTGGCCGCCAAGGGCTGCGAAATTCGTGGCAGCGAAGAGGTGAGGGCGCTCTATTCGGCAGCGATAGTGGCGACGGAGGAAGACTGGGCCACCGAATATCTGGACGCGATCATTTCCGTGGCGCTTGTGGATGGTGTCGATGGCGCAATCCGGCATATCAACCGGTATTCCTCGCATCACACCGAAGCCATCGTCGCCGAGGATGCGGAAGCCGTTGCGCGTTTCTTCAACGAAATAGACTCCGCCATTTTGCTGCACAATGCCTCGACGCAATTTGCGGATGGCGGTGAGTTCGGCATGGGTGCGGAAATCGGCATCGCCACGGGCAAGATGCATGCGCGTGGCCCGGTGGGTGTCGAGCAGCTCACCTCGTTCAAATATCGCGTTCGCGGCAACGGGCAGATTCGAAGCTGATGCGCTTTGGCTTCGGTCTTTCCGCATTGAAGGAACAATATCCCGATGTGGGTGCGCATTATCTGCGCATGCCGCATGCCGAAAAAGGCATGGCGGTCGGCCTGTTTGGCGGTTCGTTCAATCCCCCGCATGGGGGTCACGCGCTGGTCGCGGAGATCGCCATCCGGCGGCTGAAGCTCGACCAGCTCTGGTGGATGGTAACGCCCGGTAATCCGTTGAAAGACCGTCGCGAATTGGCGCCATTGGCGGAAAGGTTGCGGTGGAGCGAGGAAATCGCCAGCGATCCGCGCATCAAGGTGACGGCGCTCGAAGCTGCCTTCAACGTGCGCTATACCGCCGATACGCTGGCCCTGATCCGCGACGCCAACCCGGGTGTGCATTTCGTCTGGGTGATGGGCGCCGATAATCTGGCTTCCTTCCATCGCTGGCAGCGCTGGCGCGAGATCGCCAATAATTTCCCGATTGCGGTGATCGACCGTCCCGGCTCGACGCTGGCTTACCTGTCGTCGCGCATGGCGCAGACTTTTTCGCATAGCCGTCTGGACGAGCAATATGCGCCGACGCTGGCGCGCCGCACACCACCGGCCTGGACCTTCATCCATGGGCCGCGTTCTTCGCTTTCATCAAGCGCCATTCGCAAGTCGGGTACACGATCTTGATGGTTTCGTGGCTGTCTCAACAAGATATGCGCAAAAAAGAACAAAATATTGAAAAAGTGAACGGCCCTGTAAGGTCCTGACTCTTGAAACAAAACAGGGACTCTGCCTATCTTAGCTATGTACGGTGCTTTTAACTGCCGTAGCAGCTTGTTCTTGTTAGAAAGGCAATACACTGAGAACAGCACTTGAGAAGAAGGCTCACCACGCGCCTTCACCGGTCAGGATGAACGAGACAGATCTCGTGTCCCAGACCTTCGACGCGGCCTTGGCCAGTCTCGAAAACTCCAAGGCAGAATCCATCATCCCCATCGACATTCGCGGAAGATCAACGATCGGCGATTATATGATCGTCGCGTCGGGCCGTTCGCACCGTCATGTGACGGCTGTGGCCGACCATCTTTTGCAGGCGCTGCATCAAGCGGGCTGCAAGAACCTGCGGGTCGAAGGGCTAGAAAGTGGCGATTGGGTCCTGATCGACACGGGCGATATCATCGTGCACATCTTCCGACCGGAAGTCCGTGACTTCTACAATATCGAGAAGATATGGCTCGATGACGATTTCGACGACGAACGCGCGTTGGGAACCGTCCATTGACCTGTCGTCTGCTGCGACCCGGCAGGCTTTAACTCCTGCCATATTGAGGGCGCGATGCGTGTGAGTGTTTATGCCGTGGGCCGGATGAAAGCCGGCCCCGAACGGGAGTTGGTCGAGCGCTATTTCGACCGTTTTTCCAAAGCTGGCCCGCCTTTGGGGCTGGAATTCGCCGGTGTGAGCGAAATCCCGGAAAGTCGTGGCCAGACCGTTGATTTGCGCAAGGCCGAGGAAGCGCAACGCATCCATGAAGCGCTGGATAATGGCGCGGCTCTTATTCTTCTCGACGAACGCGGCAAGGCGCTGGGTTCCGAAGCCTTTGCCGAGCGCATCGGGCGCATGCGTGATGATGGCAAGCGGCAGCTGATCGTCGCCATCGGCGGTCCAGATGGGCACGACCCGGCATTACGGTCGCGCGCCGATCTGGTTCTGGCGCTGGGCGAATTGACCTGGCCGCACCAGATTGCCCGCATTCTGATTGCCGAACAGCTTTATCGCGCTGCAACCATTCTGGCTGGCCATCCTTATCATCGGTCGTGAAAATCTTTGTTTCTTTGCTAAAGCGTTTCTTCTTGGGATTGCACTCTGCAAACAGAAGCGTTTAATGGTCTTACTCTATTGTTTTTATTAGAATATTCTGAAATGCACGAGGAAATGAGTAAGCCTACCGTCATCACGCTCTCGACCATTCCGCCCCGGTTTCACCTTTTAAAGCCAACGCTGCTGTCGCTTCTGTCACAAAGGCTGAAGGCGGCTGAAGTTCGGCTTTATATACCGCACACATACAGGCGCTTTCCCGATTGGGATGGGCGGTTGCCGGAAGTGCCTGCGGGCATAACGATCGTCCGCTGTGACGAAGATCTCGGCCCTGCGACCAAGGTTTTACCGGCTGCCCGTGATCTCAAGGGGCGGGACGTGGATATTCTGTTCTGCGACGACGACAAGATTTACGATGCCGACTGGCACCGGCGCTTCAAGACGGAAGCTGAGCGCAAGCCGGGTCATTGCATTGTTGAAGTCGGTGAAACATTTCCCGATATTGCCGATGCAGGCAGGCCTGCCGACCGGCTTCCGCGCAGTCGCTGGAGGGTCAAGGACGGCAAATACAGAATGAAGCGCATTGCTTCGCTGTTTTTGCACAAGCCGGACCTGAGCACGCCGGGCTATGTCGATCAGATTTCCGGCTTCGCTGGCGTTCTCGTTCATCCCGATTGGTTCGATGAATTGTTCTACGATATTCCCGACATCATGTGGACCGTGGATGATCCCTGGATTTCCGGCCATCTGGAAAGACGCGGCATTCCCATCTGGATGATCGGTGAAAACAGCCGCCGCGCCGAGGGTAAGGGAAGCGGCGTGAGCGCGCTGCTGAACCATGTCGAAGACGGACAGGATCGCGTGGATGCGGACCTGCTGGTGATCGATTATTTCCGGCAGCAATACGGCATCTGGCAAAAAACCGAAATGGTTGACGAAAAGGCGAGCCATCGCACGGCTTCCATGCGCGAAATGATGCGGCGCAGAAAAGTCGAGCTGGGATTGATGGCTGCTTGATGTCGTTCTGGAAACGAACTCTTTTTTGGTAATCAGGGT
Organism: Ochrobactrum sp. C6C9; assembly: GCF_022627935.1. Taxonomy (NCBI): domain Bacteria; kingdom Pseudomonadati; phylum Pseudomonadota; class Alphaproteobacteria; order Hyphomicrobiales; family Brucellaceae; genus Ochrobactrum; species Ochrobactrum sp. C6C9. The sequence continues at coordinate 13,851 of NZ_JABXGB010000007.1, forward strand.
TTGCGATCATCGGGCTTATGGTTGATGTTTCGTTAACGGTATCGGGATAGGTTGGTCCCGATACCGTTTTCGGCTCTGAATTTGGCCTTGTTTCGTCCCGATAGAACACGCATGAGTCCTGTACTTCTTCCCAGCAAGCTCCGGCTGCTCGCTCTAACGCGGGTGGGCTTGTTTACGACCTTCACTGTTATTGGCATGATTGGGTATCCTCTGTCCGGCATTGCGCAGGATGCCTTGCAGCAGCAGCGCGATCAGGCGGCAGGCGAATATGAGCAGCTGACCAGTGAACTGACTGTGACCGGAGACAAGCTCAAGCAGCTGGAAAGCGAGGTTGCGAGCCTCAAGAAGGATCAGGACACGATCACCGCCGCCCTGATCCAGTCGGCCAAGACCGACAAGAAATTACAGCAGGACATTGCCGATATTGCCGAAAAGCTGGTCTCCCTGCACGAGCAGGAGGCCGGTATTCGCACATCGTTGCGGGCGCGGCGCGGGGTGCTGGCCGAAGTGCTGGCAGCCTTGCAGCGTATGGGGCTCAATCCGCCGCCTGCCATTCTCGTCCGGCCCGACGATGCGCTTGCATCGGTGCGCAGCGCCGTGCTGCTTGGCGCGGTCGTGCCGGAAATGCGCGGGCAGGTGGAAGAGCTGACCGGCGATTTGAAGGATATGCAGACGGTCACCGCTTCCATCACGCAGGAGCGCGAAAAGCTGCAACAGACCCGCACCACGCAGGCCGAGGAGCAGAAGCGCCAGTCGCTTTTGCTTGAAGAAAAGAAAAAGCTGCAGGCGCAGTCGGAACAGGAAATGGAAGCGCAGCGCAAGCGCTCGGCAGAACTGGCGGCGAAGGCGGGCAGCCTCAAGGAACTGATCGATACGCTTGACAAGCAGATGGCGGGCGTGCGTGACGCCGCCGATGCGGCGCGCAAGGCGGAAGCCGAGCGTCTGGCGTCGGCGCGGGAGCGCGCAGGCGAGGCAACGCCCGATGACAATCATCTGCGTGCGCAGACGAATTTCGCTTCCCTACAGGGAAAACTGGTACTCCCGGCGGCGGGCAAAACTGCACGCCGCTTCGGCGACAAGGACGGTGCTGGCGGCGCGATGATGGGGCAGGTGCTGGAAACCTTGCCTTCTGCCACGATTACGTCACCTTCCGATGGCGTTGTACTTTATGCGGGACCGTTCAGATCTTACGGGCAACTCTTGATCCTCGATGCTGGCAATGGATATCATATCGTGATGGCAGGCATGGGGCGAATCGATGTGGCGCAAGGCCAGTTTGTACTGGCGGGCGAGCCGGTCGCGGCGATGGGCGATAAACTTCTCGCGAGTGTTGCGCCGATAGAGGTGGGCAATGGTGCGCCGTTGCTTTACATTGAGTTTCGAAAAGATGGAAAACCCGTCGATCCGGCCCCATGGTGGACCGAGCGGCTTTCTGGAAGGACGTAAAAATGATACGTAAACTGTCGCTGCTGTTCGCCGGAGCCCTGATGGGAGCTTCCGCCATGGTGATGGTGCAGGGCGCTCCAGCTTCGACGGCTTTCGCAGCCGCCAAGGATGCTGACGTCTACAAAGACCTGGCGCTCTTCGGCGATATTTTCGAACGTGTGCGCGCGCAATATGTGACGCCGCCAGATGACAAGAAGCTGACGGAAAGCGCCATCAACGGCATGCTGACCTCGCTCGATCCGCATTCGTCCTATCTCAATCCGGAAGCCGCGCAGGATATGCGCGTGCAGACCAAGGGTGAATTCGGCGGCCTCGGCATTGAAGTCACCATGGACAATGATCTGGTGAAGGTGATTGCGCCGATCGACGATACGCCCGCCTCGAAGGCCGGTGTTCTCGCGGGCGATCTCATCACCAAGATCGATGGTCAGGAAGTGCGGGGCCTCAGCCTCAGCGATGCGGTCGACAAGATGCGCGGTGAAATCGGGTCCTCGATTGAGCTGACGCTCATGCGTCAGGGCGTCGACAAGCCGATCACGCTCAAGATTGCGCGCGCCGTCATCAAGGTGAAGGCCGTTCGTTACCGTGTCGAAAACGATGTCGGTTATGTGCGCGTGATTTCGTTCACCGAACAGACCGCTGAAGATCTCGGCAAGGCGATCAAGGATATCCAGAGCAAGATCCCGGGCGACAAGCTGAAGGGCTTCGTGCTTGATCTGCGCCTCAATCCGGGTGGTCTGCTCGATCAGGCCGTGGCTGTTTCCGACGCTTTCCTCGACAAGGGCGAAGTGGTTTCGACTCGTGGCCGCGATCCGCAGGACGTGACGCGCTTTGACGCCCGCAAGGGTGATCTGACCGACGGCAAGCCAGTGATCGTGCTGATCAATGGCGGTTCGGCCAGCGCTTCGGAAATCGTTGCGGGCGCTCTTCAGGACCACCGCCGCGCGACGGTGCTTGGCACACAGTCCTTCGGCAAAGGCTCGGTGCAGACCATCATCCCGCTTGGCGAAAACGGATCGCTGCGTCTGACCACGGCGCTTTATTACACGCCATCGGGCAAGTCGATCCAGGGCAAGGGCATCACGCCGGACATCAAGGTGGAACAGCCATTGCCGCCGGAACTAAAGGGTGAGGACGTCGTTCGCGGCGAATCCGAACTCAAGGGCCACATCAAGGGTAATGCCGAAGATGACAATGGCTCCGGTTCGTCGGCCTATGTTCCTGCCGATCCGAAGGATGACATCCAGCTCAACGAAGCTCTGAAGCTTCTGCGTGGTGAAGTGGCGAATGCCGCATTCCCGCCGGATCCGAAGAAGGGCGTGCTGAACTGATCGTTCCATGCTGGATCTGAACAGCCCGCTCGGACTGGACAAGAAACCGCGAAAGCGCGGGGGCGAACGCTCCCGCGCTTTTCGTTGGTCTTTGCTTGGCTTGGGCGCGGCAGTCGTACTGGGTATCGCGGGCGGTATGATGTTCACCGTCTGGCAGACCAACCGCGATGCTTTTCGCAAACCTGAAAAGGCGGCAATTGCCGAGGCGCAAACGCCGCCCGACGCCGCGGTCAAAACTGGGCAGCAGGCATCGACTGCGACCGGTAACACACCCGCGCCGGGCACCGCGCTGCGCGGAACCGGGGGGCAGCAAACCGGCCCGGCAATCATCAAGGTCACGCCTGATATGCCCAATGTCACTGCCGGGACGGCAGATGGCAATGTCGTCGTTGTTCAGAACCAGCACAAGGCAGGGCAGGACCAGCGGGTCGCGCATCTGCCGGAAAAGGCGCTGGTCGAGAAAAGCCCGACCGGACCATTGCCGGTGCGCGGGGCAGATGGTTTGCGCCCGATGGATGCCTATGCGGTGGGCTGGTCGGGTGCGCGGGGCGCAAGGATTGCGCTGGTTATTGGCGGGCTTGGCCTGTCACAGACCGGTAGCATGGAAGCTGTAGACAAGCTGCCATCGGAAGTGACGCTGGCCTTTGCGCCGCAGGGCAACAGTCTGCAGCGGTGGATGCAGGCGGCGCGCCAGAACGGCCACGAGCTGTTGCTGCAATTGCCGATGGAGCCATTCGATTACCCGCGCATCAACCCGGGGCGCAATACGCTGACGGTGGATGACGGGGTCGCCAAAAACCAGACGTCGCTTTTGTGGGCCTTGTCGCGCATGACCAATTATGCCGGGGTGATGAACTATATGGGCGCGCGCTTTACCGGCGAGGCGGAAGCATTCGCGCCGGTGCTGGGCGAGATCGGCAGGCGCGGGCTTTATTATCTGGATGACGGCACGTCAGCGCGTAGTCAGGCCGACCGGATCGCACAAAAGGACGCCGTACCATTTGCTGCTGCCGATGTGCTGATCGACGCGTCACAGGACCGCTCGGCGGTGCTTGACCGTCTCGAAGAGCTGGAACGCATTGCACGCGCCAATGGCAGCGCGATTGGCACCGGCTCCGCTTTTGGCGTGACCGTCGATGCGGTGCGGGATTGGGCCAACGAGGTCAAGAAACGCGGCATCGAAATCGTTCCGGTTTCGGCGCTGGTCCGTGACCCGGAACGTCAGTAAAACTTACATATCACGGAGAATGTCATGTCGAAGCATAAAGGTCCGGTCGATCCTGAAAGCTTGCCATATCGCCCCTGTGTCGGGCTGATGGTGTTGAACAAGGCCGGTCTGGTCTGGGCAGGTCATCGCATCGTCATTCCGGGCGATGAGATGGATGGCGCGACGCAGCTCTGGCAGATGCCGCAGGGCGGGATCGACAAGGGCGAGGACCCGGTCGAAGCCGCATTGCGCGAGCTTTATGAAGAAACCGGCATGAAGTCGGTCTCGCTGCTTGCCGAAGCGCCGGACTGGATCAATTATGATCTGCCACGGCATCTGGTCGGTCAGGCGCTTAAGGGCAAATATCGCGGCCAGACGCAGAAATGGTTCGCCTATCGTTTCGAGGGTGACGAGAGCGAGATCGCCATCAACCCGCCGCCCGGCGGTCATACGGCTGAGTTCGACCGCTGGGACTGGAAGCCGATGCAGCAACTGCCGGAGCTGATCGTGCCGTTCAAGCGGAAGGTCTACGAGGAAGTTGTCGCCGCTTTCCGGCATCTGGCGCCGTGATTTTTGGGCGCATTCTGTCGTAATTTCAGAGTGTGCTCAAATTTGCGCACCCCTCTTGTGCGTTGGACCAACATATTGTCAACTCACTCCAGTTGCGCCGGGTGACGGCGCTCCAACTGATTGTTTTGACGCACATCTCGCCCGAAAACCGTTTCACACTTTTCGGGATGTGCTCTGGAGGGAGAAAAGCGCATGGATGTTGGAAGTCTAATCGTATTTCTTTTTGTCGGCCTCGTCGCGGGCTGGCTGGCCGGTAAGGTTGTGCAGGGCGGCGGTTTCGGCATGATCGGCAATATCATTGTCGGCGTGATTGGCGCGTTCTTCGCGGGCTGGCTTTTGCCGCGCCTCGGCTTTTCGGTCGGCGGCGGTATCATTGCCTCGATCATCAATGCATTCATCGGCGCGGCGATACTTCTGATCATTCTGCGCATCGTCAAACGCGTCTAGAGTGTCAGCATGTTCTGCAAGGCCCGGCTTGTTGAAGCCGGGTCGTTCCATTCCCGAAGTCACGTGACATGACACCGAATTCCAAACTGTCGCTCGGTCTGGTTCTCACCGCATCGGCTGGTTTCGTTGATGCAATAGCCTTCCTGCAACTGGGCGGGTTCTTCGCTTCCTTCATGAGCGGCAACACCACGCAGCTCGGTGTCGCGCTTGCCGGTCAACCCGGCGTGCAGGGGACGGTGTTGGTCTGGTTTCCCGCCGTGCTGATCGTCCTGTTCTTCAGCGGCGCGTTTCTGGGCACGCTTGCCGTGCGAGCCTATGGTCGCTGGGGCAGCCTTTATGTCATGGCAAGCGTGGTAGTGATGCTCGTGCTGGTCAGTATCCTGCGGCGCGATGGGGCCATGCTCGTCCAGCCGGTGCTGCTGCTTGCCGCCGCCATGGGCGCGCAGAATGCCGCCGTGCAGCCGATCGGCGCGGCGCGTCTTGGCGTTACTTATGTCACGGGAACGCTATTCAATGCTGCCGCAGACCTCGCCGGTGCATTTCGCGGCGAAGTGCCGAAATGGCGCTGGGCGCAGCACGCCGCCGTGTGGCTGGCGCTGATGCTGGGCGCGGTGGGAGGCGGGTTGGGCCATTACTATATCGGCCTCGACGCCTTGTTCGTGCCGGTCGTGATGATTGTCGGTGTGATGGTTGCTTATGTCAAACTCAAGTGAATAGCGATTTTTCGCTTTCGACCAGTTCCGAGATCAAGGCCGATACCGCCGTCACACGGCGCAGCGTTCGGGCGGATTCATGATAGGCCAGCCAATAGGCGCGGCGGATGACCCGGTCCGGCAGAACCGGCACCAGATCGGGATCGGCGCGCGCGATGAAGGCATGCAATATGCCGATGCCCGCACCTGCGCGCACCGCTTCCACCTGGCCCAGCGCGCTCGACACTTCAAAAGCCGGTTTCCAGTCGCGACTGATTTCCGGCGCATAGGCGAGCGACGGGTTGATGACCAGATCTTCCACATAGCTGATCATGCGATGGTGGCTAAGGTCCTCGGCAGTTTCCGGCGTGCCATTGGCTTCCAGATAGCTGCGATGGGCATAGAGGCCGAGCGTATAATCGACCAGCCTGCGCGCGATAAGCCGCCCCTGATCCGGGCGTTCTACGGTGATGGCGATATCGGCCTCGCGCCGGGACAGCGAGAAGGACCGCGGCACCGGCACCAGCTGGATGGTGAGGTCTGGATATTGCTGTGTCAGGCGGGCAAGGCGTGGCGCCAGAAAGGTCACGCCGAAACCATCCGGCGCGCCGATGCGCACCGTGCCCGAAACCGCGACATCGGCATTGCCGACCTGCGCGCGGGCGGAGAGCATTTCCGCTTCCATGCGCTCGGCGGCGAGCAAAAACTCCTCGCCTGCTTGTGTTAGCGTCGAGCCATTGGTGCGCCGCGTCAAAAGTGTGGTGGAGAGCGCGGTTTCGAGCGCCGTCAGCCGTCGCGCCACGGTGGTGTGGTTCAGACCAAGCCGCTTGGCTGCGCCCAAAATCTGGCCCGAACGCGCCACCGCGAGGAATATTCGAATGTCATCCCAGTTCATGATGTAGGAGTACTATAAAAAATGCACAACGGATACGCTTTTCAGCGTCTTGCAATCACGAATTTGCAGAGTCAGGATAGGGATAACGATGGGGACGATGCGAGTCCTCATAAACGGTAATCAGGGAGGTTTCTCGATGCGCAATATCGGACATTTTATCGGCGGCAAGCATGTTGCCGGTAATAGCGGTCGCACCGCCGACGTTTTCCAGCCGCTCGACGGCACGGTTCAGGCCAAGGTGGCGCTTGCGACCAAGGATGAAGTGCGCGCTGCCGTTGAAAACGCCAAGGCTGCCCAGCCTGCATGGGCCGCGACGAACCCGCAGCGCCGCGTCCGCATCCTGCGCAAGTTCCTCGAACTCGTCGAAGCTGAATATGACAGCCTGGCCGAACTTCTGGCGCGCGAGCATGGCAAGACGATTGCCGATGCCAAGGGCGACATTCAGCGCGGTCTTGAAGTTGTGGAAGTCTGCCTCGGCTCTGCGCATATGCTGAAGGGCGAGTTCACCGACAATGCCGGTACGGGCATCGACACCTATTCCATGCGTCAGCCGCTCGGCGTTGTTGCCGGTATCACCCCGTTCAACTTCCCGGCCATGATCCCGCTCTGGAAGGCTGGTCCAGCGATTGCCTGCGGCAATGCCTTTGTTCTGAAGCCATCCGAACGCGATCCGGGCGTCCCGATGCGTCTGGCTGAACTGTTCATGGAAGCGGGTCTGCCTGCCGGCATCTTTAACGTCGTCAATGGCGACAAGGATGCCGTCGATGCGCTGCTCGACGATCCGGATGTGCAGGCCATCGGCTTCGTCGGCTCCACGCCGATTGCCCAGTACATCTACGGTCGCGGCTGCTCGAACGGCAAGCGCGTTCAGTGCTTCGGCGGCGCCAAGAACCACATGCTCATCATGCCCGATGCCGATATGGACCAGACCGTCGATGCGCTTATCGGCGCTGGTTACGGCTCGGCAGGCGAACGCTGCATGGCAATTTCGGTTGCTGTGCCAGTCGGTGAAGATACCGCCAACCGCCTGATGGAAAAGCTCATCCCGCGGGTTGAATCGCTCAAGATCGGCCCGTCCACCGACAATTCTGCCGATTACGGCCCGGTCGTCACGCAGGCTGCCCTTGACCGCATTCGCGGCTATGTCGATCTCGGTGTCGAAGAAGGCGCGAAGCTGGTTGTCGATGGCCGTAACTTCAAGATGCAGGGCTATGAAAATGGCTTCTACATGGGCGGCTGCCTGTTCGACAATGTGACGCGCGACATGCGCATTTACAAGGAAGAGATTTTCGGCCCGGTTCTCTCCGTTGTCCGCGCCAAGAATTACGAGGAAGCGCTCGCATTGCCGAACGATCATGAATATGGCAACGGCGTCGCCATCTTCACCCGCGACGGCGATGCGGCCCGCGATTTCGCAAGCCGCGTGCAGGTCGGAATGGTCGGTATCAATGTGCCGATCCCGGTTCCGATCGCTTACTACACCTTTGGTGGCTGGAAGGCTTCCGGTTTCGGCGATCTCAACCAGCACGGTCCGGATGCATTCCGCTTCTACACCAAGACCAAGACCGTCACCTCGCGCTGGCCGTCTGGCGTGAAGGACGGGGCAGAATTCGTCATCCCGACGATGAAGTAATTAGGCGCTACTCCTGCCTCATCCTGAGCTTGTCGAAGGATTTGGCAGGTGGCTGTGGGCACCTTGTCCCCCGTAAAACCCCACCCAAGCGGTGGGGTTTTTGTTTTCCAGTGTTTTGCGGTAGGATTCCTCGTCCGACTGTGCTACGGCGACGCTGTCCCCTTTCCTGAATGCAAAACGCTTCAGCAACGAAGAGACCGTTTCCTATGGCTGTCAGCTCCAAGCATATTCCCGCTCCCGATCTTCATCGGGTGCGCCGCGCCCTCCTTTCCGTTTCCGACAAAACCGGCCTGATTGAATTCGCCAAGGCGCTCCATGCGCATGGCGTCGAAATCCTCTCGACCGGCGGCACTGCCAAGTCCATTGCGGCGGAAGGCATTCCGGTGCGCGACGTTTCCGAAATCACCGGCTTTCCTGAAATCATGGACGGGCGCGTGAAGACGCTGCATCCGGCAGTCCATGGCGGCCTGCTCGCCGTGCGCAACGACCCGGAACACGTTGCCGCAATGGAAGAGCACAAGATCGGTGGTATCGATCTTGCCGTGATCAATCTCTATCCGTTCGAGGAAGTGCGCTTCCAGGGCGGCGATTACGACACGACCGTCGAAAACATCGACATCGGCGGCCCGGCCATGATCCGCGCTTCGGCCAAGAACCACGCCTATGTCGCCACCGTTGTCGATCCGGCCGATTATGCCGAAGTGGTCACCGAGCTTGAAAAGCATGCCGGTTCGCTGCCGCTCGCTTTCCGCAAGAAGCTGGCCGCCAAGGCTTTCTCGCGCACCGCAGCTTATGACGCGGCGATTTCCAACTGGTTCGCCGAAGCCATCGAAGAAGAAACGCCAATCTGGCGCTCGGTTGCGGGCAAGCTGCATTCGGTCATGCGCTATGGTGAAAACCCGCACCAGACTGCAGGCTTCTATCTCTCCGGCGAAAAGCGCCCGGGCGTTGCGACCGCAACCCAGCTTCAGGGCAAGCAGCTTTCCTACAACAACATCAACGACACCGATGCGGCTTTCGAGCTCGTCGCCGAGTTCGATCCGGCGCGCACGGCTGCCGTCGCCATCATCAAGCACGCCAATCCGTGCGGTGTGGCGGAAGGCGCATCGATCAAGCAAGCCTATCTGAAGGCGCTGGCGTGCGATCCGGTTTCGGCGTTCGGCGGCATTGTTGCGCTCAACAAGACGCTGGATGAAGAAGCCGCCGAGGAAATCGTCAAGATTTTCACGGAAGTCATCATCGCTCCCGATGCAACGCCGGGCGCGCAGGCCATCGTCGCCGCCAAGAAGAACCTGCGTCTTCTGGTGACGGGCGGTCTTCCTGACCCGCGCGCCAAAGGTATCGCTGCGAAAACGGTTGCCGGTGGCTTGCTGGTTCAGTCGCGCGACAATGGCGTCGTCGATGATCTCGACCTCAAAGTCGTGACCAAGCGTAGCCCGAGCGAAGCCGAGCTGAACGATATGAAGTTCGCCTTCCGCATTGCCAAGCACGTCAAGTCGAACGCCATCGTCTATGTGAAGGACGGCGCAACGGTTGGTATCGGAGCTGGCCAGATGAGCCGCGTCGACTCGGCGCGTATCGCTGCCCGCAAGGCGGAAGATGCAGCCGAAGCCGCCGGTCTGGCAGAGCCGCTGACCAAGGGTTGCGTGGTTGCCTCTGACGCATTCTTCCCGTTTGCGGACGGCCTGCTTTCTGCCGTTCAGGCAGGCGCTACGGCGGTTATTCAGCCGGGCGGCTCCATGCGTGACGAAGAAGTGATCGCTGCTGCCGACGAGCATGGCATTGCCATGGTCATGACCGGAATGCGCCATTTCCGTCATTAATTCATCGACTTAGAAATCTGAAAACGAGCCCCGAAACGAAAATTTTCGGGGCTTTTTGTTTTCATTGAGTTTCGAATTATTTCGTTTTAAATTCGTTTATGAGCGCTCACGTAAATACGGGAGCTGCTTTGCATCAGGGGGAGGACGCGGAGGCATAGCAAGCTTTTTCATACCTGATGTAAACTAAAAGCATTTTACACAAACATATTCGAACGGGAGGATACTGTGAGTACCAAGCAATTTATCGGCTCCATCGATCAGGGAACCACCAGCACGCGCTGCATCATTTTCGATCAACTGGGCGATGTCATCGCGATGGATCAGCGCGAGCATGAGCAGATTTACCCCAAGGCCGGCTGGGTGGAGCATAGCCCGCTTGAAATCTGGCGCAACACGCAGCACGTCGTCGCGGAAGCGTTGAAGAAGGCCAAACTGACGGCAGCGGATATCGCCGCGATCGGCATTACCAACCAGCGCGAGACGACGCTGCTCTGGGACAAGGCGACCGGCCAGCCGCTTTATAATGCGCTTGTCTGGATGGATACGCGCACCGCCGATCTGGTGGCGCAATATACGAAGAATGGCGGTGCGGATCGTCTTCGCGCCCGGACGGGGCTGCCGATCACCACCTATTTCGCCGGACTGAAGCTGCGCTGGATTCTCGACAATGTTCCGGGCGCGCGCCAAAAGGCCGAAGCAGGTGAGGCGCTATTTGGCACCATCGATACATGGCTGGCCTGGAACCTTACCGGCGGACCGGATGGCGGCATTCACATTACCGATGTCACCAATGCCTCGCGCACGCAGTTGATGGATATTGCAAGCCTGCAATGGGATGCGGAAATTCTGGACCTCTTCCATATTCCGCGCGCTTGTCTGCCGGAAATCCGCTCATCGAGCGAGGTTTATGGCGAGATTTCGGTTCGGTCCCTGCGCGGCGTCCAGCTTGCGGGAATTCTGGGTGACCAGCAGGCAGCTTTGTTCGGTCAGGCCTGTCTTGAGCCGGGCGCGGCCAAGAACACTTATGGCACGGGCTGCTTCATGCTGATGAATACGGGTGACAAGCTCGTTTCGTCCGATTACGGCCTGCTGACCACCGTTGCCTATAAGATCGGCGATGCCCCGCCGTCTTATGCGCTGGAAGGCTCCATCGCCATTACCGGCGCGCTGGTGCAATGGCTGCGCGACAATCTCGGTATCATCCGCAACAGCAGCGATATCGAAACGCTCGCCCGTACTGTCGATGATAATGGCGATGTCTATTTCGTCCCGGCATTTTCCGGTCTTTATGCGCCGCATTGGGAATCGTCTGCGCGCGGCGTCATTGCCGGGCTGACGCGCTTTGCCAATAAGGGTCATATTGCCCGCGCTGCACTGGAGGCAAGCTGCTATCAGGTGCGCGAGGTGCTGGAAGCCATGGTAAAGGATTCCGGCGTGGAGATCGGTGAACTGCGCGCCGATGGCGGCATGACTGTCAACGAATTCGTCATGCAGTTTCAGGCCGACATTCTGGATGTCCCGGTGGTCCGCCCCAAGATCGTGGAAACCACGGCGCTGGGGGCGGCTTACTCGGCTGGGCTTGCCGTCGGCTACTGGAAATCCATGGAAGATGTTGTCGAAAACTGGCAGGTCGGCCATCGCTGGCACCCGAAGATGCCGAAGAAGGAGCGTGAACGCCTGTTCGCCTCATGGGAAAAGGCGGTTCAGCGCTCCCTGAACTGGGTGGATTAAGGCCAATTCGGCGCTCTATAAGGCCGCCTTGTCGGCAGGATAGGGCGTCGCTTTCGTCAGACAGAGACCAGCGGCGAAGAAGATCACCAGCACCGCCATTCCAATGGCTGCCGACCCGCTGATGGCGGTGACGGTGGCGACAAGAAATGGCGCGAGGAAACTGGTGGCGCGGCCCGCCAGCGCGTAGATGCCGAAATAGCGTCCCGACTCTTCCGGCTCGATGCTGCGGGCAAACCATGAGCGCGACGAGGCCTGCACAGGGCCGAAGGCCGCGCCGATCATCAGGCCATAGATGAGATAGGCATGTTCGGCAGGCGTCGAAAAAAGCCCCTGCGCGGTGCTTTCCGCAAAGGGTAGCAGCCCGAAGAACGTATAATCGCGCCCTGTCGATACAATGCCGAGCGTGGCGAGCAGCAACAGGATCAGCGATGCGATGACCACGGCTTTTGAGCCGAAACGTGAATCGACGCGGCTGGCGACAAGGCAGCTGAAGATCGCCATCACATTAAGGATCATGCCGAACAGGCCGATCTCGGTAATCGACCAGTGAAACATGGCGGCAGCATAGCCGCCGCCCAGCGCCAGCAAAGCGTTGACGCCGTCCTGATAGACCATGCGGGCAATGAGAAAGCGCAATATGCCGGAGCGCTGGCGCACCTCGCGCAGCGTGGCTTTCAGCTCAGAAAGGCCATGGCGTAGCGCCTTGCGCAGAGGTTCGCCGCGCGCCGAATCCGGGGTGAACAGGAACATCGGCAGCACAAAGATCAGATACCAGAGCGCTGCAAGCGGGCCGGTGATGCGGGCGTCTTCACCGGTGGTCGGATCAAGGCCAAAAAGAGGATCAACGCCGATGATCGTTTTGCCGGTTTGCGGTGACCCGGCCAGAAACAGCACCACGAAGACCAGCACGATCATGCCGCCTAGATAACCAAGCCCCCATGCGATATTGGAAATGCGTCCGATATCTGCACGTGGCACAAGACGCGGCATCATGGAATCATTGAAGACGATGGAAAATTCAGCTGCCACCGAGGCGATCGCAAAGGCCAGCAGCACCCAGAACAGGCTTGCTCCCGGCGCCGCGAACCAGAGGAGCGACAGGCTGACGATCTTCAGAACGGCGAAGAAGCCGATCCACGGTTTGCGCGCGCCGGTGCGGTCGGAAACAGCGCCGAGCACAGGCGACAGAATGGCGATGATAAAGCCCGCCGCCGCGATGCCATAGCCCCATGCAACTTGCCCGGCTTCCGGGCTTGCCGCCATGCGGGAGATAAAATAGGGGCCGAAAACAAAGGTCGTGACGACGGTAAAAAACGGTTGCGCCGCCCAGTCGAACAACATCCAGCCCCATATGCCGCGCCGTGACGCATAGCTGCGTTCGCTGACTGTCAGATCGCTCAAATGCCACTCCCTTGCGAATGTGGCCGGAGCTTATACGGCGAGCGACAACCTCACAAATGAAAAGGGCGGCCTTAAGCCGCCCTTTCATTTTTATTGCCGGGCGCGGATTACTGCGCCAGATCGGACATCAGGCCAGCGGCGACAGCCAGCCGCGAGACGGTGAGGTCGCCGCCTTCGGTGAGCGCGACCATGCGATTTCTGACCTGCTCGATCCGGACGCCGTCCGCATCGAGCCACGCCGCTGCCGGGTCTTTCTCCTTGGCGAAGCGCTTCAACGCCGCGATGGTGATCCCGCGTGCCGCCTGCGTGATGGTCTCGCTCGCACGCGACAGGGCCAGTCCGTCATAATAGTCGGTGACGGGGATGGACCGTGCCGCATCTTCGATGCGTCCGATGCGGAAGGCTTCCGACACGCCAAAATAGGCCTTGGCGGTTGCCACCAGATCGGCGTTCGCCAGATGCGCGATCAGCGCGATATCCGGCATGATGCCCGCAAGCTGGAGATTGGCGAGACGCTGGGCCAGCTTTTCCGGTGCGCCCTTTTCCACGAAGGCAGCCTTGTCGGCACGCACCGTGTTGCGCAGGAATTCAGGCATCAGGCCTTCGAAACGCGGTTCCAGTTCGGCACGCGCCTTGACGATGGTGCCGACCAGTTCGGTGAGGTTTGCGCGGGTCGTATCATTGCGCAGCACCCATGCCGTCGTCGCCTGCAACATTTCGCCGACGAGATGGTAGAACTGGTTCTGCACATCGCCCGGCACGCGATTGTCGAGCGCATCGATGGCGTCATAGACTGCGTCGATCTCGAAACCGTCACGCACCGCGATATAGGCGCGAACAATATCCGAAGGCGACTTGCCGGTCGTGTCGGCCAGACGGCTGATGAAGGTGATACCGCCGCGATTGATGACATCATTTGCCAGCAAGGTTGCAACGATTTCCCGCTTCAGGCGGTGGCCCGAGATTTCCTCTGCGTAAGTCTTGGCCATACGTTTCGGGAAATAGCCGAACAGCAGTGACTGGAAGTAAGGCTCGTCTGGAAGCGCACTTGCCACCAGATCGTCACTGAGCGACAGCTTGGCATAGGCCAGTAGGACCGCCAGTTCCGGGCGGGTCAGTGGATGGCCTGCCTTCTGGCGATCAGCCAGTACGGTGTCGGACGGCAGATACTCGACCTTGCGATCCAGCAGTTTGCGGTGTTCCAGTTCCGCCATGAAGCGGGCCTGGTAGGGGAGTTCGGCAAGTCCCTGACGTTCGCTCAGCGAAAGCGCCAGCGGCTGCAGATAGTTGTTGCGCAGCACGAGCTCCGAAACATCGTCGGTCATGCTGACCAGAAGCTTGTTGCGGGCAGGGCGCTTGAGCTTGCCCGAACGCATAGCAGCGGCCAATGCGATCTTGATATTGACCTCGACGTCCGAGCAGTTGACGCCAGCCGAATTGTCGATGGCGTCGGTGTTGCTGCGACCGCCTGCAAGCGCATATTCGATGCGCCCGCGCTGGGTCATGCCGAGATTGGCGCCTTCGCCGATCACACGGGCGCGAACATCCGAACCGGTGATGCGAATGGCGTCATTGGCGCGGTCGCCCACCTGCGCATCCGTTTCGCTGGACGCGCGGATATAGGTGCCGATGCCGCCGAACCATAAGAGATCAACCTGCGCTTTCAGGATGGTCGTCATGATTTCCTGCGGCGTCGCCGTGGTCTTGGCAAGGCCGATGGCAGCCGCTGCCTCGGCAGACAGGGTGATGGTCTTTTGGCTGCGGCTATAGACACCGCCGCCCGACGAAAGCTTCGAGCGATCATAGTCCTGCCAGCTTGAGCGCGGCAGTTCGAACAGGCGCTTGCGCTCGGCAAAGCCGTCCGCCGGAACCGGGTTCGGATCGATGAAGATATCGCGATGGTCGAAGGCGGCAATGAGCCTGATCTGCTCGGAAAGCAGCATGCCATTGCCGAACACATCGCCCGACATGTCGCCCACGCCGACAACCGTGAACGGCTCGGTCTGTATATCCATGTCGAATTCACGGAAATGCCGCTTCACGGCTTCCCAGCCGCCACGGGCGGTGATGCCCATGCCTTTGTGGTCGTAACCGGCAGAGCCGCCCGACGCGAAAGCATCGTCCAGCCAGAAATCATGCGCCTGACTGATGGCATTGGCCGTATCGGAGAAGGTGGCCGTGCCCTTGTCGGCGGCGACGACGAAATAAGGATCGTCATTGTCGTGGCGCACGACATTTTGCGGCGGCACCACAGCGCTGTCATGGATATTGTCGGTGACCGACAGAAGCGTCGAGATGAACACCTTATAGGCGTCGCGTCCCGCTTCGAAGACGGCATTGCGGTCGCCGCCCACCGGCAGGCGCTTCGGATAGAAGCCGCCCTTGGCGCCGACCGGCACGATCACCGCATTCTTGACCTGCTGCGCCTTGACGAGCCCCAGCACTTCGGTGCGGTAATCCTGCGCGCGGTCCGACCAGCGCAGACCGCCACGGGCGACCGCTCCGAAACGCAAATGCACGCCTTCGACTTCCGGGCCGTAGACGAAAATTTCGCGATACGGGCGCGGATCGGGCAGTCCATCGACCAGCCGCGGATTGAGCTTGAAGGCGAAGGTGACACGCGGCTTGCCTTCGGCATCCAGCGTATAGGCGTTGGTGCGCAGCGTCGCTTCGATCAGGTTGCGGAACCGGCGCAGGATCTGGTCGTCGTCGATGCTCGGCACACCGAGAAGGGCGGTTTCGATGGCGTCGATCAGCTTCTTTTCCGCTGCGTCACGGCGCTTGGCCGTTGGGTTGAAGCGCAAATCGAACAGCGAATAGAGATCGCTGGCGATTTCCGGATACCGGTTGAGGGCGGCGGCGATGAAGCCCTGCGAATAGGCGATACCCGCCTGCTGCAGATAACGGCCATAGGAGCGCAGAATCATGATCTGGCGTGCGGTGAGGCGGGCCGTCTGCACCAGCGCGTTATAGCCGTCATTGTCGGCAAAGCCGTCCCAGACAGTGCGGAACACGTCTTCCAGCATTTCGCCGTCATCGGAAAGATCAACCGGTGCGCCATAGGCGTTCACAAGCTGCATGTCGTGCACATAGACCGGCGCACCATCTTGACCGGCATGGGGCAGATCAATGGTCTGTTCGCTGACGACGCGGAAGCCCATATTTTCCAGAAGCGGAACGCGCTGCGACAGCACCACCGGCGCGCCGTGATGATAAAGTTTTAGCGAAACCGCATCCGGTCCATCGGTGCGATAACGGTAGAAATCCACGAAAAGCGGTGCTTCCGGGCTGAGACCCGCAATGCGCTCCGCATCGACCAGCGCTTCCGGTGCGGTGAAGATTTCGCGATAGGATGGCGGGAAGCTCGCGGCCAGCGCCACGACACCAGCATCGGCGTTTTCCACGCTTTCACGCACCGCATCTTCCCAGGTGCGGACGATGGAACGCACTTCCGCCTCCAGCGCTTCGCGATCCACATGCGGCGTGGAGCGTTCGTGACGGCGAATGACGAACTGAACGCGCGTCAGGCCGTTTTGAAGGAAGACCGGATGGAATTCAAAGCTGTCGCCGCCATAGACGTCGACGAGATAGCGACCGATCTTTTCACGTACGACCGAGTCGTAACGGTCGCGCGGTATATAGACCAGCACGGTCGCGAAACGGCCAAAACGGTCGAGGCGCGGAATGGCGCGCACACGCGGACGCTCGCCCAGCGCGAGGATGAGTTCGGCATTGGCCGTCAGGCTTTCCGTGTCGATCTGGAAAAGCTCGTCGCGCGGATATTCTTCCAGCACGTTGATCAGCGCCTTGCCAGAATGGTCTTCCCGGTTGAAGCCCAGGTGCTTGATCACCGCATCGGCCTTCGAGCGAATGAACGGGATGCTGGACACCGAGCTTATATAGGCGACCGAGGTGAACAGGCCGACGAGGCGCAGTTCGCCAATGGCTTCGCCCTTCGGTCCGAAAATCTTCACGCCGATATAGTCGAGATAGGAGCGGCGATGCACCAGTGACAGCGTATTCGCTTTGGTGACGATCAGCGGCTCGTTGCTGTCGAGGAATTCGGTAACCTCGCGCGGCGTGACGGTATCGTCGTCATCCTTGCGCAGCACGCGCACTTCATTGTCGCCAAGGACGCCCAGCGGCTCCTTGACGGCGACGAGGCTGCGCTTCTTGCCCGAACCTTCAAAAGCAAGCTCACGCATGCCGAGGAAGATGAAATGATCGTCGCGCAGCCATTCGAGGAAGGCGATGGCTTCCGGCATGGCGGCATTGCCGTTCAGCTCGTAAGCGCGCTGGTAATCTGCGATGGCGTCATCGAGACGCTTCAGCATCGGCTTCCAGTCGCCGACGGCAAAACGCACCTGTCCGAGAACGCGCTTGAGCCCGTCCGTCAGGTCGGCCTTGGCCTGCTTGCCGAGCGCTGGCAGATGAATCTGTACAAGGCTGACGCGCTCAACGCCCTTGGCAGGTGCGAGCTGCGATGCTTCGCCGAGAATAACCAGCCCATCCTTTTCCCGGGTAACATCGAGAACCGGGTGCACGACCATGAAAATCTGGCCGACGTGATTGTTCAGCTCGCCCAGAATGGAATCGAGCAGGAACGGCATATTGTCGTTGACGATGGTGATTACGCTCACCGGGCGACCATGGCGTTCGATACCGTTATCGACGCTGATGATGCTTTTGCCCTTGCGGTAGGATTCAAGAGCCGCATAGCCATGACGGGCTGAACTGTCGAGCGCTTCGGCGTCGTAAGCTGCCAGATCTTCTGGCGGTGCCCACTCGAAGAGAAGCTGCGAGAAGGCTGCCAGCGCCTTGGGCTTCCCCCCCTTTTTGTCCTCTTTGCTTGCCTTGGAATTCTTAACTTTGCTCGACCGATCCTGCTTTGCAGTCACGTCGGATACTCCTGTCATGATGGCAATGCGCGCCAAACTAGCAGATCAGACATTTCTTTCGATGACAAATTGCTGCGACTATCGAAAAAAATCCTGAAAAGTCAGAAAAATGGCATCTAATCCATTTAATTTGGAATAAAATATCGAAAACTTTGGGCGATTTTTCTAAAAATACCGGGGAAATTCCCGGCGCGCTAAAAATTGGCGTCAGCCGACGGCGGAATTGCCACAATTCAGACCAAAGTCGTAGATGATTCTGAGATGCTGGCGCTGTCAGAGCTCGATCAGATGATCGTCCAATTCGTTCATATTATCGGCGCCTGCGGGGAAGTGCTTTTCCAGCAACGTGCCAGCCTGATCAATCGCCGTGACGAAGCCCTCCGCCATTTGTGACCGCGATGCGTGATGGATCAGCGTCGCGACAATGGCGTTCCATTCGTCTTGCTCAACACGGGCATGGATGCCTGCATCGGCAATCACTTCGGCATAATGCTCGGCCATGGAAACAAACAGCAGAATGCCGGTGCGGTTTTCGGTGATGTGGACATTGCGCGCCAGAAACTGTTGCAGCGCATTGAGATGGGCGCGCTTGTAGCGGATGCGGCGAGGCACCAGCAACATGCGGATCGATGGTAGCAGCCAGAGAACCAGCATGGCCGAAATGAAAGCGGCGAGAATGGACAGGCCGAACATCGGCAGGCTGATATCAAACCAATACCAATGGGCGAGGCAGGCTGCGATCACCGAAGCAAGCAGGATGCCGCAGGTTGCGACAAAGCCAGCTGCAAAGAAATAGTCGTCGCTGCTGCGCGCCAGCACCGCATAGATTTCGCCACTGGTGCCTGCTTCCGCGTCCCGGATGGCGTCAGCGATGCGAGCATGGTCTTCGGCGCCGATCAGCGTATGGTGCTTCATCGCTACCTCTCCCTACCAGCTTCCAGAGGCGCCGCCGCCCCCCGATGAGCCGCCGCCCCCGCCAAAGCCGCCACCGCCGCCGCCGGATGACCAACCACCGCCACCACCCCAGCCGCCGCCGCGACCGCCGGAGCTGCCGCTTGAATTGGTGTTCAGCGTCATACCCAGCCATTCATAGCGTCCGGGGCCGAGCTTGCGTCCGAAGATCGGGGCAAGCACTGCGAAGCCGAACCCGCCGAAGAAAATCAGACACCAAAAGGTGATGAAGATGACCGCAACCCAGTCCACATCGTCACTACTGGTTTGCGCATTACGCTTGGCGCGCGCTTCCAGTTCGGCGGCGTCGCCGGAGAGAACGGAGAGAATGCCGTCCACGCCCTGCACGATGCCGCCACTATAGTCGCCGGTGCGGAAGGCTGGAATGATGGCGCCGTTGATGATGACGCTCGACAGCGCGTCGGTCATGGTGCCTTCAAGCCCGTAGCCGACCTCGATGCGGACTTTGCGGTCGTTCGGGGCGACAACGAGCAGTATGCCGTTATTTTCCTGCCTCTGGCCGAGAGCCCAGCTGCGGAAAAGGCGGTTTGAATAGGATTCGATGTCCTCGCCATTGAGGCTCGGCACCGTCACCACCACCACCTGATCGGAGGATTTAGCCTCGAAATCCGCCAGTTTCTGGGTCAGTTGCTGCCGTTCAGCCGGATCGATGATGCCTGCATTGTCCACCACACGGCCGGTCAGCGCCGGTGTGGCCTTCTGTGCCGTATCCTGCGCCCATGCAGCCGAGGTTGGTTGCAGGGTCAGGACAGCGGAAAACAGCAGAAGCAGGCATGCAAACAGGTATCGCGGCCAGTGAAGGCCGCGATGCCGATGCCGGAATGCTGCGCCCGTCGCCACGGAAGCGACCGTCAGTTAAACTTGACTTGCGGTGCTGCCTGGCTGCCGGCGTCGGCGCTGAAGGTCTGCATCGGTTGCGCGTCGCGATACCAGATCCAGGTCCAGATCATGGTCGGCATGGTCCGCAGCGTGGTGTTGTAGACGCGAACCGCCTCTATATAGTCGCGGCGTGCCACGGCAATGCGGTTTTCCGTGCCTTCAAGCTGCGATTGCAGCGCAAGGAAATTCTGGTTGGCCTTGAGGTCCGGATAGCGCTCGACCACCACCATCAGGCGCGACAGGGCACTGGTGAGGTTGGCCTGATTGTCCTGAAACTGCTTGAAAAGTTCAGGATTGTTGAGCGTTTCCGGCGTGATCTGCACCTGCGTCGCCTTGGCGCGCGCATCGATCACCGCTTGCAGCGTTTCCTTTTCGTGGGCGGCATAGCCCTTCACGGTCTCGACCAGATTGGGCACGAGATCGGCGCGGCGCTGGTACTGGTTCTGCACCTCGCTCCAGGCGGCCTTGGCCTTTTCCTCATTGGTCGGAATCGTGTTGAAACCGCATGCCGAAAGCAGTGGAACCAGAAGGGTGAGACCAAGGGCGATGAGAATACGGCGGAAAGAGAAAGAAGAGGCAACCGTCGCAGCCGACATGGGTTTCTCCTGAAAAAAGACGCTTTGCCAAGCGCCCGAATACGGATGTCGTGGCCCGAATATTCGCATTCACGAAAATGCGAGCCGTCAAATCAACAAGATAGCGTAATTTTGCGCAGCGTCCAGCCCGTTTGCAACACTGTTCCACCGCTGTCCGGGCGCAGAGGGCGGGTGGGCCAGAACAGGCTTCGTGCCTGCAATGGCGCAATTCTATGTTGACTCTATCAACATCTTCAATATTGATAGAGTCAACATAGGGGAGGCGCCGAACCACGGCGTATGCAGCAATGACGGAACCGACCAATCAGGCTGACATCGGCGCATTGCGCGCCTTCAATCGAGCCTATACGCGTCGTCTCGGCCTGTTGAACGCGCATCTCGACAAAAGCCCGTTCACCCTGACCGAAGCGCGCATTCTCTACGAGATAGCAAACCGCACCGCGCCGACGGCGGCGGACATCATGCGGGCGCTGGGGCTTGATCGCGGCCAGCTCAGCAGAACATTGAAGCGCTTCACCGAGCGCGGACTGATCGAGACGGAACAGCACCCGGATGGCGGGCGCAGCCGCCCCATTCTGCTGACCGAAGCTGGCCGCAAGACGTTCAACGCTCTGGAACGCAATACCTGTGATGCAGTGGGCGAACTTCTGGATGGCTTACAGCCCGACCGCCGCCGCGATCTGCTGACGGCTGCCGGGGTAATCATGCGCGCTTTCGACGAGGGGCAAAACGGGCCGGTGCAATTGCGTGATCTCAAAGCCGGTGATCTCGGCTGGATCATCCATCGCCAGGCCATCCTCTATACCGGCGAATATGGCTGGAACAATGAGTATGAGGCGCTTGTCGCCCGCATTCTTGCTGATTTCACGGAAAATTTCGACCCTGCCCACGATGCCGGCTGGGTGGCGGAAATCGACGGTCGCGTGGTCGGTTCAGTCTTTCTGGTCAAGGGCGGTCAGCACGGACTTGGCAAGCTGCGCCTGCTCTATGTCGAGCCGGATGCGCGGGGCGCAGGTGTGGGGGCAAAACTCGTCAACGCCTGCATCGAGCGCGCGCGGGCTGTCGGTGATGAGCATCTCACGCTCTGGACGAACAGTGTGCTGACTGCCGCTCGGCGTCTTTACGAGCGCGCCGGATTTAAGCTTGTCGAAGAAGCGCCACACCATTCCTTCGGTGTCGATCTGAGCGGCCAGACATGGGAACTGGACCTTACGGCAAGTCTTCAAGGACAAATGAAGGCCAGCGCATAAAAGAAAAGCGGCGGATTGCTCCGCCGCTTTCTTAAAAGGCAAACTGCGCGAAAGATTATTCGCTTGCAGCAGCTTCTTCAGCCGGAGCGGCTGCAGCTTCAGCGGCAGCAGCAGCGGCTTCTGCAGCCTTGGCAGCAGCTTCTTCTTCAGCCTGCTTGGCCAGAGCAATACGCTCCTGAGCCTTCTTGCCCGGCTCACCCTTGGTCGGGTTGCTGCGGGCCGGACGCTTGGCAATGCCAGCCTGGTCGAGGAAGCGCAGAACGCGGTCGGTCGGCTGTGCGCCCTGGGCGATCCAATGCTGGATGCGGTCGGCGTCGAGCTTTACGCGTTCAGCGTCCTTGGCCAGCATCGGGTTCCATGCGCCAACGGTTTCGATGAAACGGCCGTCACGCGGGCTGCGGACGTCGGCAACAACGACGTGGTAGTAAGGACGCTTCTTGGAGCCAGCGCGGGCGAGACGAATCTTGAGGGACATTTTTTCTTTCCTTTAAACAAATTGTTCGGCCCTGACGGGCTATCGGTTGTTCTGCCCATCTGGGCAATGGATCGAGCCGTTATCGGCTATTTATTTTCCGCTGTGGTTGGCAGCGGCATGCTCATGATGCCGAATGACTTCCTTCACGATGAAGTTCAGGAATTTTTCGGCGAAATCGGGGTCGAGATGGGCATCGACAGCCAAAGCGCGAAGACGCTCGACCTGACGCTTTTCGCGAGCCGGGTCAGCCGGGGCGAGGCCCCGTTCGGCCTTCAGCACGCCCACTGCCTTTGTGCAGCGGAAGCGTTCAGCCAGCATATGGAT
This sequence comes from Ochrobactrum sp. C6C9, assembly GCF_022627935.1. NCBI lineage: Bacteria > Pseudomonadati > Pseudomonadota > Alphaproteobacteria > Hyphomicrobiales > Brucellaceae > Ochrobactrum > Ochrobactrum sp. C6C9. Next base: position 36,421 of record NZ_JABXGB010000007.1, read on the forward strand.
CAGCGCCGCATCGATATTGTCGATAGAGGCGCGCAGTGACAGAAGTTCGGCGGGTGCAGTGTTCTGTTCGTCGCTCATAATGCTCACTTTTTCTTCGGCAGACCCGGAAGGCCGCCACCGAGACCCGGAAGCTTGGGTCCGCCCAAACCGGGAAGACCGCCGCCCGAAAGCCCAGGCAAACCGCCGCCTTTCGTCAGACCGGCTGCTTCCGCCTGCTTGGCAAGCGCCTCAAGCTGCTTCGGGTCCATCTTCGACAGATCCGGCATGCCGCCGAGGCCGCCCATGCCGCCACCCAGACCGCCAAGGCCCATCTTGCTGGCAAGACCGCCCATCATCTGCTTCATCATTCCGCCTTTGCCCTTGCCCATGACTTTCATCATGTCGGCCATCTGGCGGTGCATCTTGAGAAGCTTGTTGATATCGGCGGCGTTGGTGCCGGAACCCTTGGCGATGCGCTGCTTGCGGCTGTGCTTCAAGAGGTCCGGATTGGCGCGCTCAGCCTTGGTCATGGAACCGATAATGGCAAGCTGGCGGTCGAACACCTTGTCGTCGAGACCGGCTGCAGCAACCTGATCCTTCATCTTGCCCATGCCGGGCATCATGCCCATGATGCCGCCCATGCCGCCGAGCTTCTTCATCTGGCCCAACTGGTCGGCGAGATCGTTGAGATCGAACTTGCCGGACTGCATTTTCTTGGCCATCGCAGCGGCTTTTTCCGCGTCGATGTTTTCAGCAGCTTTTTCGACGAGCGAAACAATGTCGCCCATACCCAGAATGCGGTCGGCGATGCGCTTCGGATAGAATTCCTCAAGCGCATCCATTTTTTCGCCGGTGGCGATCAGCTTGATCGGCTTGCCGGTGATGGCGCGCATCGAAAGCGCTGCGCCGCCACGGCCATCGCCGTCCATGCGGGTCAGAACGATACCGGTAATGCCGACGCGTTCATCGAAATTGCGCGCCAGATTCACGGCGTCCTGACCGGTCAGGCTGTCGGCGACAAGCAGAATTTCATGCGGATTGGCGGCCTTGCGGATATCCGCCATTTCCACCATCAGCGGCTCGTCGATATGCGTGCGGCCTGCGGTGTCGAGAATGACGACGTCATGGGCGCCGAGCTTTGCAGCCTGAACGGCGCGCCTGGCGATTTCAACCGGCGACTGACCGGCGATGATCGGCAGCGTGTCGACGCTGGTCTGGATGCCCAGCTGGCGAAGCTGCTCCTGCGCGGCGGGACGGCGCGTATCAAGCGACGCCATCAGCACCTTCTTGCGCTGGCGTTCGGTGAGGCGCTTGGCGATCTTGCCGGTGGTGGTCGTCTTACCCGAACCCTGCAAGCCGACCATCATGATGACGACCGGTGCCGGTGCGTTGAGATCGATGGAAACGCCTTCGGTGCCGAGCATCTCGATAAGCTCGTCATGGACGATCTTGACGACCATCTGACCGGGCTTGATGCTCTTCAGGATTTCAGCGCCGACGGCCTTCTCACGAACGCGGTCGGTGAAGGAGCGAACCACTTCCAGCGAAACGTCGGCTTCGATGAGCGCACGACGCACTTCGCGCAGCGCCGCCGTCACGTCGCTTTCGGAGAGAGCGCCGCGTCCGGTGAGGCCGTTCAGAATGGAGCCAAGACGCTCCTGAAGTGATTCAAACATCGCGTTTCCTTATATCCGGGAATAGGCGGGAGGCTTCATCCGGGATAGATCGTCCCGCGTGTCTGCCAGTTCAAGAAGCACCCAAAGCGATACAGCACCCGAGGGCGCATCGCGCTGTCGGATGTGGACCTCCGGGATCGTTTTATACCATAATGGGTCCCGGTCGGTGGCTCGCGTTCTGAAGATCGCGGATAGATTGAGGGGTGGATTAGGCGTCGAAGAGCCGAATGTCAAGCAAAACTCGGTCAAATTGCCGTTCTTTCACCCAATTTAGCGCATATCCGCCGATGACAATACAGTGTGGTAATGGCAAATTCCCGCATAAGGCGAATCAATTTCGCTAAACAGTTCACAGCTGATCACTTCACAAGGAGAGAAGAATGGCGTTGACTGCCAAGGGCCGGATTTGGGCGGCGACAGTTCTTGCAGCAGGCATGTTTGCGGGTGCAGGCGCGGCTGAAGCCGCACAATGCGGCAACAATGCTGCCGGCTACAATGCGTGGCTGCAGCAGACCCTGAAGGAAGCGCCGTCGCGCGGCGTTGGCAAGGCGGGCCTCAGCGCGCTGGCCAACACCAAATATGCGCAGGCCACCATCAATGCCGACCGCAACCAGAAGAGCTTCAAGCTCTCCTTTGAAGACTTCATGAAGAAGCGCGGCGCGGATACGATCATCAAGCGCGGCAAGGCCATGAAAGCGCAGAACGCGGCTCTCTTCGCCAATATCGAAAAGCGTTATGGCGTTCCTGCCGGTCCGTTGATCGCGATCTGGGGCATGGAAACCGGCTTCGGCAACTATCTTGGCAAGCAGCACACGATTTCAGCCGTTGCAACGCTGGCCTATGATTGCCGCCGCACCGAATATTTCACCGGTCAGCTTTATGCGGCTCTCAAGCTGGTCGATCAGGGCGATCTCAGCCCGCAGGCAGTTGGCGCCATGCATGGTGAAATCGGCCAGACGCAGTTCATGCCGGCAAACGTCCTGAAATACGGCGTCAGCGGTTCGGGCAGCGCCCATTTCGACCTGAAGAACAAGGCGGATGCTCTCCACTCGACTGCCAACTTCCTGGTCGGTCACGGTTGGAGCCGTGGTGCAGGCTATCAGCCGGGTGAGCCGAATTACGGCGCGATCCAGGGCTGGAACGCCGCGCAGGTTTACCAGCGCGCCATTGCCGTCATGGGCAAGGCCATCGACGGGAATTAACAGAAACCACGGAGCGCTGCCAAAGCGCTCCGCTCTGCCTGGAAACAAAAAAGCCCCGGTCGAACCGGGGCTTTTTATTGCCGTCTGGCAGGAATTACAGAATAGGCTCACCGGCTTCGGGGCGTTTGAAGTCGCCGCTCTGCTGATCCATGACCCAGAGCTCGCCGGTCGAAATATCGAACCATGCGCCGTGCAAGGTGAGCTTGCCCTTCTTCTCCAGAATATCGACGCAGGGGAAGGTGCGCAGATTATTGATAGAGTAGCGGATGGAAATGCGCTCCAGCGCTGTCTGACGCTCGGTCGGCGTCATCAGGCTGTTGCCGCTGACGGCTTCAGCCGCAGGTGCAATCAGGCTCATCCACTTGCCGATGAAATCACCGGGCGACAGGGGCGCGCTTTCCGTATCGAGCGCAGCCTTGATGCCGCCGCAGCGCCCATGGCCCATGACGACGATGTGCTTGACCTTGAGGCTTTGCACCGCAAATTCCAGCGCAGCCGATGCCGCATGAAACTCGCCGTCAGGCTCGTAAGGGGGAATGAGATTGGCAACATTGCGCAGGACAAACATTTCGCCCGGCGCAGAGTTGAAGATTGTTTCGGGAGCAGCGCGGGAATCGCAGCAGGCAATAACCAGAGTTTCCGGTGATTGTCCTTTTTCCGCCAGTTCGCGATAGCGCGCGGTTTCCCGTGCGAAATGCTCCGTCATGAAGGTTCTGTAACCTGAGAGGAGTGTGTCCGGAAGATCAGCCATAACGTTCCAATATCCCTAACGAAAACCGAGATCAATCAAAATGATCATGCCGCAGAAAGGTCGCTGAGGCGTCAGGCGCGCAATCCCTTGGTCGGGTGCACAAGACGGCGCGTCTGCACCATGGCCATCGGCGAGGCGAGGCTGGAGGCATCGGCTTCCAGCATCAGTTCGTCGGCGCCGCGTTTTGCCGACCGCGCCATGATTTCGAACACGGCAGCGGTGGTGCTTTGCAGAGTCTTTTCTTCCGACAATCCTGAAAGGCGGCGCGCAAGAAACACCGCCGATGTCAGGTCGCCGAGTCCGTTGGTGGGGCCGTCTACCTTGCGATGTTCTGCCATCAGCGCCATGGTCGGCGTCAGCAATATATTGCCGATGCTGCCCGCCATCAGCGGGAAGGCGGAGGTGACCAGCATGGTTGCCGGGCCAGCGTCCAGGGCAGCTTCCATCAGTGATTTGTTGTCTTCGAGCGGCACGCCGGTCAGCCAGGACAGTTCAAACCGGTTGGGGGTGGCGATATCCGCAAGCGGCATAAGTTTGTCGCGAATGCCGATGGCGGTTGCCTCGGGCACATAGAGGCCCTTTTCATCGCCGATGACCGGATCGCAGAGATAGACGGCGTTCGGGTTGCGCGCCTTGACGCCTTTGACCAGCTCAGCGACAGCTGCCGCCTGTTCCGGGTGACCCAGATAGCCGGTCAGGATTGCGCCGACTTCGCCCAGCCACGGGGCGCGCTGGAGATCCTGCATCAGGCGGGAAAACTCTTCGGGCGGTGGCACGATGCGTCCGGCAGGACCATGGCCGGGATGCCAGGGCAGGACAACCGTTGGCACAGCCCAGACCGGAAAGCCCAGCGTTTCCAATGCGAAGACGGCTGCCCGGTTACCCACCGAACCGCGCACGACATGGCTTGAAATGACAATAACGGTTGTCGCGTCCGAAGGCGCAGAAAGCGTCATGTTAGACCTAGCTTTGCATGAGATAAAAGACGAGCCAGACGATGATCGTCAGCGTGATGAGAAGGCCCAGCGTCCGCCCGATGCGGGTGGCCCAGAGTTCGATGCGGTCGTTTTCAGGTGTGTCCCCGGCGGCAAGGTGTGTGGCGGTGCGGGCAAAACCACGGCGGACGATACCTTCCGCGCCGGTTTGCTCGCGTTCCAGCCGCTCCAGAATACGGCGCGCTTCTTCCTGGCGCTCGCGTCCCGGACCGCCGGCGTCCTCGCCTATGCCAGCCTGCTGGCGTTCACCCATGATCTGCCTGCCTTGCCGAAGTGACTCACATCCGAAACCCGGCATAGCATCGTGCCCGAAATGATGTTCTGCAAGCGGAATAGTTGCATTCTATGTGAGCTTAACGACAAGCTTGCCAAAATTGCCGCCGTCGAGCATCGAAATGAAGGCCTTTGGCGCGTTTTCGAGCCCCTCCACAATGTCTTCTCGATAGCGGATTTGTCCGTCAGCGATCCATTTCGCCATATCGTGATAAAATGCGGGGCGTTGATCGCCAAAGTCGCGCTGGATGAAACCGCGAATGGTCAGGCTCTTGGACAGGATATCACGCATCACAAGCGGCAGGCGGTCGGGACCGTCGAATGGGCCGCTCTGGTTATACTGCGCGATAAGCCCGCAAACCGGCACACGGGCAAACTGGTTGAGAAGTGGGAAAACTGCTGCAAAGACCTTGCCACCGACATTTTCGAAATAGACGTCGATGCCGTCCGGGCAGGCCAGCGCCAATTCCTGTGCGAAATTCGGGCTGCGATGGTCAACCGCAACATCAAAACCGAATCCGTCAATCAGCGCCTTGCATTTATCTGCGCCGCCGGCAATGCCGATGGCCCGCGCGCCTTTCAGTTTGGCGATCTGACCGACCGCAGAACCGACAGGACCTGTCGCTGCCGCAACGACCACCGTTTCGCCTTCCTTGGGCTGGCCGATGGTCAAGAGGCCGGAATAGGCGGTGAAGCCCGGCATGCCGAGAACGCCAAGGGCGGTGGTGAGCGGTGCCTGTTCAGGGTCAAGTTTGCGCAAGGTGGAGGCATTGGCCACCGCATAGCTTTGCCAGCCGGAATGAGACAAGACGAAGTCACCGGGCGCGAAGCCCGCGCTGCGGCTTTCCACCACTTCGCCCACCGTGCCGCCTTCCATGACGGAACCGATTTCCACCGGGGCGGCATAGGATTTGGCAGCGCTCATGCGACCGCGCATATAGGGGTCGAGCGAAAGATAGCGCAGCTTCAGAAGCACTTCGCCTTCGCCAGCGCTCGGAACTGCCGCTTCTTCCAGCCGGAAGTTTTCCGCCGTGGGGCGTCCGTCTGGACGCGATGCAAGCACGATGCGCTGATTGATCTTTTCGCCCATGGGATAAACTCCTGTTGTTGAGGACCGCCTTAAACCGGAACGGCATGCGATGCATCCGGTTCCGCGACGGTTACTCACTTTTGAAGACGGCTTGGTGAAGAACTGCTATGGAATGATGTAACAGTGATTTGTAAATCCATTCGCTTTGAGGCCAAAGCAAAATGACCCAAGATACGTTGTTTCTTCTGACCCCGGGTTTCAAAGATCCGGCCTATCCCGGACAGGAATTCTATTGCTGGCACTGCGCGCTGATTGAGGGTGTTCTGGTGTCGTTTCCGTCGCTCGGTGGAGATCTGAAGATCGAGCGCGTCGCATTTTCCCGGCCACGTGAGAAGGTGATCCAGCTTGCGGGTGAGGAAAACCAGTCACTGCCATTGCTGATCTTGAAGGACGGCGACCGCTCGCCGCTGGAAACGGGCACCTATCTGGGGCGTTCGCTGATTGCCGATCCACACAAAATTCTGGCCGCGCTGACAGAGCGGCACGGTTTCCCAACGCCGCATCCGTGAACGTGTAAAAGCGTTAGACGTAGCTTCCGAGCGCCACGCGGCTGAACTGCCAGTTGACCTCCGGCAATTCGGAGGCCGGGAAGGACAGCACGATCTGCTTGGATGTGACAGGTCCGCGGAACCCAGCGAAGAAGATCGTGTCTTCCAGTTGCGGCGCGACTTCGAAACAGGAGAAAACCCAGGTGTCGTCCCGATCGGCAGACAGGACGATCAGGCCGTTCTCGTCATAGGAAATGTCGACCGACGGGTGCAGGTGGAACCGCACCGCAATATTGTCGCGTCCATTGGCTTTCAGCGGTCGTCCGTCGCCACGGTAAAAGCGATCTGCCCCCTGAATGACGCTGCCATTGTGCGACAGCACGAGACGGCGCTCGTGATAAATGCCGAACAGGCGCGCATAGCCGTCATGGCTCGCCACAAAACCTTGTCGCCCCATTTCTTCGATGCGGTCACGCTGTACGCGCGTCGGTCCGGCAATGATCGGCGTACCGATCATGTTGGAGAGGCCAGCATTGAGGCTGAACCGGCACGACGATGTGTCGTTGATAGTCGCTGTCGAATGGGCAGCCGTGGAGCGTCCCAATGGACGAAATTCCGGCGGGCCGAAACGGTCGATGCCGGAATTGACGATATAGCGCTGGCGTCCGGAGGACATTTCAAAGGCAAGGCAGCCCGCATGGGCATCCCGCGAGGCAGTGACCGGCGGCGGCAGGCCGGTATCGGCGATGATGGTCGTCGATCCCATGGAAAGACGTTCATAGCCGGAATAGGGCGCATGGGTCAGCGGTGAGCCGGCGGTTTCGTCATGACGCAGCACGGAAATGATCCGTTCCGGCATGGTCGGGCCCACGCCGTTGAACAGTGCAAGGCTGCCATCCTGATGGCGGAAGAAGCGCAATGCGGGCAGCATACGCTCAACCGCCTCGATCAGGGCCTTGGGTGGCGATTCCGTGCCATTGGCATAGGTCTGGCGCAGCGGCAGAAGATCGGCCAGCAGCTCCAGAACGGTTACCGGATTGCGCGAAATATGCCCGCCATCGGGCAAAATCTGGCGCTTCAGTTCATATTCGAGATTGCGTCGGGCGGCGCGGGCAGTCGGCGGTGAGACCGGCAATGCAAGGGCGGCGAAAGCGAGCGCGATACGCGCGCGCAGACGCTCTTCGCCGTCGTCCATCGCGCCCGCAACGGTGCGCAAGTAGCGGACCTGCATGGCGAGAGACCGCATGAATTTGCGATAGGCCGGCATTTCTGCGCCGGAGAGGATCAGGTTGGAATGCTGCAACCAGGCGATGATGCGCTGTGCTGTCACTTCTGGCGCCCATGCGAGACCGCCGATGCGCTTGCCGAACATGCGCATCCAGTCATCGACCAGCGCCCGCGCATTGGCGGTCGCCAGTTCGCTGTTGGCGCTTTTTAAATGGCGCAGCCAGCCGAAGCTCTGAAGCGCTGCTTCCCATTCGGGGGTCGGCGGCTCAACGGCAAATGGCGAAAGCCCGCCGGTTTCGACAAGGCGACCTGCCAGCGCGAAGCGCCCGTGATAGAATTCCTGCGCCAGCTGCGGGTCGGCGACGCGCAGATCGGGCGGTGCAATCAGGATACGGTCGGGCGTAAAGCCGGTGAAGCGCCAGCTGTAAAGCGGCCCCATACGCAGGCGGCGGCTGAACTTGCGCCACGCCTGTGCAACGGCCAGTCCCCAAAGGTGAGGGGTTTCGCTCAGCGCGACTGCCACCCGGTCTTTCTCCGTATCTTTTGTCATTGTGCCTACGCATTATCCAACGCAAAACCGCTTCGCACTTTTGCTGGAAATGCTCAAATCCTTTAGGCCGGATCAGAATTCCAGCCTTCTTTACAATTCTATAGAATGATGAATCGAGCGTTAACCATAACGGGTATCGCACCCCGTTATGACAATTTTTACGATTTAGTTTGGCTTACGCGCGCCGCTTGAAGCGTGCTGCGAAGAAACCGTCCATGCCCGCCCTATGCGGATCGCCGTTGAAACGCTCGGGCGGAAGATCGGCTGGCGTGGAACGAAGATAGCCTTCGCTGGTGATCAGACCTTCCAGACCGGCGCAATCGTCCACGGTGATCGGGAAAGGCTCCAGCAGCGGATTTTCTGCCGCCTTGCGGGCCATTTCCTCGCCCTCAAGCGGATGCAGCGAGCAGTTGGAAAAGACGATGACGCCGCCGGGCTTTACCAAGGTTGCAGCATGGGCCAGCAGCTTGCCCTGAAGATCGGCAAGCTTGGTGATATCCTGTGGCGTCTTGGTCCACGGAACGTCGGGATGACGGCGCACCGTACCGGTGGAAGAGCAGGGCGCATCGAGCAGAACCGCGTCGAAAAGCTCTTCCGGCGCAAAATCCATCAGATTGGTCGCAACGGTCTTCGCCTCGAAACCGAGACGCTCCAGATTGCCGCGCAGGCGCTTCAACCGGTTTTCCGACAGGTCGAGCGCGGTGACATCGGCACCCTGTTGCACGAGCTGGGCCGTCTTGCCGCCGGGCGCGGCGCAGAGATCGGCGACGCGTTTGCCCTTGATATCGCCCATCAGGCGTGCAGGCAGGCTTGCCGCCACGTCTTGCACCCACCAGTCCCCCTCGGCGAAGCCCGGAAGGTCGGTCAGCGCACCCTCCACCGTCTGCACACGGACAGAACCGTTCGGCAGCGCAATGCCGCCCAGTTTTTCGGCCCATAGCTCCGGGTCGCTCTTCACGGTGAAATCGATTGGCGGCTCATAGGCATGCATGGCGAAGATGGCCGCAGCCTTTTCCGCGCCGTAAGCATCGACGATGCTCTTGGCGAACCATTCGGGCACGTTGCCTTCCGGTAGCAACGTGTGTGCCAGCGCGCGTTCCTTGTTGCGCGACAGGCGACGCAGCAATGCGTTGACCAGACCGGCATATTTGCGATTGCGCGGATCGGCATTGGCGGCTTCCACCGCCAGATCCACCGCCGAATGGTCGGGAAGGTTGAGATAGAAAATCTGCGCCACGGCGACATGCAGCAAATGCTTCAGCGCAACGGCATTTTCCGGCAGCGGGCGGTCGAGACGTTTGGAAATGGCCCGTTCAATGGCGCCGCGATTGCGCAGGCTTGCACCCAGAATCGCACGTACCAGCGCGCGATCACGCGGCTCCAGCGCCAGATATTGCGGATGGCCATGGCTGTTGTCGGTGAGACCGTCCAGCGAGGTGTTCTTTTCGATCACCGCACCCAGCAGGCGCGCCGCACATTGACGCGCGCTCAAGCCGGGGCGTTCCACCGCGTTGTTCTGCACCGATGGCTTGTTGTTTCCGCGCTTTGGCGCGGGCTTCTTATCGTTCACGCTATTCTGCTTTTATGAGATGATTTTCAGGACCATGGCCCCCGATAACCGGAACCGCCACTGTTGTTATCGCCTGCATTACCACTTCTTTGGCCCCAGGGACCACTGTTTTGTGACGGGGCAGCAGCGCGGGGAGCCATTCCGGTTGAGCGAATGCCCATTTCTCCGGCCAATTGTTCAAGCGCCGCGATGCGATTGTCGGTGTCCGGATGGGTTGAGAAAAGATTGTCGGCACCCCGTCCGCTCAGCGGATTGATGATGAACATATGCGCCGTTGCCGGGTTGTGTTCGGCATTTTCATTGACGGTCGCCTTGGCGCTGCGGGCGATCTTGTTAAGCGCCGAAGACAGCCATAGCGGGTTGCCGCAGATTTCTGCGCCACGTTTGTCGGCGGCATATTCGCGGGTACGGCTCACGGCCATCTGAACGATCATCGCGGCAAAGGGCGCGACGATCATCGCCAGAATGGTGCCGATAACACCAATGACACCATTGCCGTTTTCGCGGTTGCCGCCGAGGAAAAAGGCGAAATTGCCGAGCATCGAAATGGCACCGGCCAGCGTCGCCACGATGGTCATGGTGAGCGTATCGCGGTTTTGCACATGCGCCAGCTCATGCGCCATCACGCCCGCGACTTCTTCCGGCGTTAAGCGCTGGAGAAGACCCGTGGTGGCGGCGACAGCCGCATTTTCGGGATTGCGCCCGGTGGCAAAGGCGTTGGGCTGGTCCTCGTGGATGATGAACACCTTTGGCATCGGCAAGCCGGCATTGGCGGCAAGTCCGCGCACCATGCGGTAATAATCCGGCGCCGTGCGCTCATCGACCTGCTGCGCATTGTACATCCGCAGCACCATCTTGTCGGAGTTCCAGTAACCGAACAGGTTCATGCCGACAGCAAACACCAGCGCGATCATCATGCCGCCGCCGCCGCCCAGCAAATAGCCGATGCTCATGAACATGACTGTCATGAGAGCAATCAGCATGGCAGTTTTCGTCATATTCATGCGTCGTGATCTCCAATTCAGCGAGAGTTTATCTCAAACAGGGTTTTGCGTCCCACCTATTCCTGCCTATATGATGGGTATCAAAAGCCTGCGCTTCAATAATAGGACTTCAGCGGATGACCGATAAACGCGACGAAACCGACATCGACGAGAACGCTGCGCCGCGCAAGTTTGACGATCTGCCTCCGGCTGCCCAGCGCGCCCTCAAGGAAGCGGAAGAACGCCGCGCTACCGAAACCAGTGCCAAGGCCCCGCGTGAAATCGGCGGGCGCGGTGGCAAGGACCCGGCGCGTTTCGGCGATTGGGAGATTAAGGGTAGGACAATCGACTTCTAAGCTTCGGATATTTCAGCTACCGCGGCCTGCGCGCGCCCCTCATCCTGAGCCGGTGCGTAGCACCGTGTCGAAGGACGAGGCTGTGCTTCCCTCCTGATCCTTCGAGACAGCGGCCTTCGACAAGCTCAGGACGCTTCCTCAGGATGAGGAGGGCGCATCCAAAAATGAAAAGGCCGGGAAAATCCCGGCCCTTCTGTTTTACTTCTTGTTTTGACGGTTTTCGATCAGGTCGTCCACCACGCCCGGATCGGCGAGGGTTGACGTGTCGCCCAGTGAACCGAAATCGTCTTCGGCGATCTTGCGCAGGATACGGCGCATGATCTTGCCCGAACGGGTTTTCGGCAGGCCGGGCGCGAACTGGATCTTGTCCGGTGTGGCGATGGGGCCGATTTCCTTGCGCACGTGCTGGGTCAGCTCCTTGCGCAGTTCGTCGGCGTCCTGTGTTTCTGCGCCGGTCATCAAGGTGACGTAGCAATAAATGCCCTGTCCCTTGATCCCGTGCGGATAACCAACAACGGCAGCTTCGGAAACCGAATGATGTGAGACAAGCGCCGATTCGATTTCCGCCGTGCCGAGGCGATGGCCGGAAATATTCAGCACGTCATCGACGCGACCGGTGATCCAGTAATAACCGTCTTCATCGCGGCGGCAGCCGTCACCGGTGAAATACTTGCCCTTGTAGGTGGAGAAGTAAGCCTCGATGAAGCGCTTGTGATCGCCGTAAAGCGTGCGCATCTGGCCGGGCCAGCTGTCGGTGATGCAGAGATTGCCATCGGTCGCACCATCGACCACATTGCCTTCATTATCCACGAGCTCCGGCTTGACGCCGAAGAACGGGCGCGTGGCGGAGCCGGGCTTGAGGTCGGTCGCGCCGGGCAGCGGCGTGATCAGAATGCCGCCGGTTTCCGTCTGCCACCAGGTATCGACGATGGGCGACTTTTCCTCGCCGACCACATGATAATACCATTCCCAGGCTTCCGGATTGATCGGCTCGCCGACCGAGCCAAGCAGGCGCAGCGATGAGCGGGAAGAACGCGTCACAAATTCATCGCCAGCGCCCATCAGCGCGCGGATCGCCGTTGGCGCGGTATAGAAGATGTTGACATGGTGCTTGTCGATGACTTCCCAGAACCGGCCCTGATCGGGGAAATTCGGCACGCCTTCAAACATGAGCGTCGTGGCGCCATTGGCCAGCGGTCCATAGACGATATAGGAATGGCCCGTGACCCAACCCACATCCGCCGTGCACCAGTAGGTGTCGCCGTCGTGATAGTCGAAGACATATTGGTGCGTCATCGAAGCATAGACGAGATAGCCGCCGGTGGTGTGCAGCACACCCTTCGGCTTGCCGGTGGAGCCGGACGTGTAGAGGATGAAGAGCGGATCTTCCGCATTCATCGGTTCCGGTTCGCAATGCGGCTCGACGCTGGCGACTTCCTGATGATACCACAGATCGCGGCCACGGCCCCAGCTGACCTTGCCGCCGGTGCGGCGCACGACCAGCACCTTGTTGACCATGACATATTGCTTGGCGGCAATATCGATGGCGGTGTCGGTGTTTTCCTTCAGCGGAACCGGCTTGCCGCCACGCACGCCTTCATCGGCGGTGATGACAAATGTGGATTCACAATCGACGATACGACCGGCCAGCGCTTCGGGTGAGAAGCCTGCGAAAACCACGGAATGCACCGCGCCGATGCGCGCGCAGGCGAGCATGGCATAGGCGGCTTCCGGAATCATCGGCAGATAGATCGTGACGCGGTCGCCCTTCTTGACGCCATGCTTCTTGAGCACATTCGCCATGCGGCAAACGTTCTCATAGAGCTCGCGATAGGTAATCTTCTTGTCGATATAGGGGTTGTCGCCTTCCCAGATGATGGCGACCTTGTCGCCACGGCTCTTCAGGTGGCGATCAATACAATTATAGGAAACGTTGGTGACGCCGTCTTCATACCACTTGATGGAGACGTCGCCGTTGAAATCGGTGTTCTTGACCTTGGTGAAAGGCTTGAACCAGTCGATGCGGCGACCGTGCTTGGCCCAGAAGCCATCCGGATCGCTCACGCTTTCCTTGTACCATTCGAGGTAGGTCTCATTGTCAATGAGCGTGTTCTTCTTTGCCTCCGGCAGCACGGGGTAAAGCTTTTCCGACATCATTTCCTCCAAGTTTCACCAACGTCCTCTCGTCGGTGCGTGGTTCGTAACCACTGTTGGGTCTTATCTAGCTTCCTAAGCGGTGAAGGTAAATTAGACGATAGGACCGTCTGCCGTCCACAATGACGCAGGTTAAATCTCTGCATTGGCAGCACTCATGCCTCTATGGTGCTAACATATTGTTTTTACACTTTAAAAACTATTTGGAGCGATTATCTCAAATACGGGAGCCAAATATATGGCTCTTCAAAAAAAGGGGAAATCGCCATGACGACGTCCGCTTTTCACGCGAGATCGGCCTTCGAACTGCAACTCGCCGGTTACGGTCTGACGACGGCAAAACTTTTCTATCACATGCCGGATCACCCGCATCTGCTGCAGCTGTTTGTCTGGCAGGAATATGATGTCGCGCCGGAATTTCCGGTGCTGCATCATTTCATCGAGTTCTGGAAACGGGAGATCGACGGGCCGCTGCATTCGGTGACATATACCCATTGCCGCTTGCTCGGCCCATCGGACTGGAAAAATGTGCAGGGGGAGATCGTTCTGCACTAACTTCCTGCACGACTGAAAAAAATCAGGCCGGAGACGTATAGGACCGACCGCCGAAAATCGCTGAGCCGACCCGAACCGAGGTCGCGCCGAAGCCGATAGCGGTCTCATAATCGCCTGACATGCCCATGGAGAGCTTCTCGACGCCAGCTTCGCGGGCGAGCTTTTCCAGCAGGGCAAAATGTGGTCCCGGGTTTTCATCGGCAGGCGGGATGCACATCAGCCCTTCGATGGCGAGGCCATGTTCATCACGACAGCGGGCGACAAAGGCGACGGCGTCCTTCGGTGCGATGCCGGCCTTTTGTTCTTCCAGACCCGTATTGACCTGCACATAAAGTTTCGGGCTCTTGCCCTGCTTGGCGATCTCGTCGGCAAGCGCGGCTGCGATCTTCTCGCGGTCCACCGTTTCGATGACGTCGAACAGGGCGACGGCATCGGCTGCCTTGTTGGATTGCAACGGGCCGATCAGATGCAGTTCGATGCCGGAATAATGGTCGCGCAGTTCAGGCCATTTGGCTTGTGCTTCCTGCACACGGTTTTCCCCGAAGACGCGCTGTCCGGCGTCGAGCGTCGGGCGGATCGCATCCGCATCGAAGGTTTTCGACACGGCGACGAGCGTGACCGAACCTTCGTTGCGATGCGCTTCCTTTTCGGCATTGGCGATTGCGGCCTTGACCGTGTTCAGGTTCGTGACGATATCTGACATGAAACTCTCGCTTTCAGGCTTTTCATCCGCAAAAGGTTGACGCTTTCGCCAATACGTGGTGAAGGTCGCCATTAAATATCGACTCTCCTTATTGCATCACCTTCGTACGAGTAAATACGGACATGGCAGCCGAACGTTATAATCCGCGCGTGGCGGAAGCTCACTGGCAGAAAGTCTGGGAAGAAAACCGGACTTTCGAAACGGACAACAGCGATCCGCGCGAGAAGTATTATGTGCTTGAGATGTTCCCCTATCCATCGGGGCGCATCCATATGGGCCATGTGCGCAACTATGCGATGGGCGATGTCGTTGCCCGCTACAAGCGTGCCAAGGGTTTCAATGTGCTCCACCCGATGGGTTGGGACGCGTTCGGCATGCCTGCGGAAAATGCCGCGATGCAGAACAAGGTGCATCCGAAGGAATGGACCTACCAGAACATCGAAACGATGAAGCGCCAGCTCAAGTCCATGGGCCTGTCGCTTGATTGGTCGCGTGAATTCGCGACCTGCGATGTGGAATATTACCATCGTCAGCAGATGCTGTTCATCGACCTGTTCGAAAAAGGTCTGGTGACGCGCAAAACCTCCAAGGTCAACTGGGACCCGGTGGACAACACCGTGCTCGCCAATGAGCAGGTGGTGGACGGTCGCGGCTGGCGCTCAGGCGCGCTGGTCGAACAGCGCGAACTGACGCAGTGGTTCTTCAAGATCACTGATTTCAGCGAGGAATTGCTGGCCGGTCTCGACACGCTCGACCAGTGGCCGGAAAAAGTTCGCCTGATGCAGCGCAACTGGATCGGCAAGTCGGAAGGCTTGCAGGTTCGTTTCGCGCTCGACGGCAAGACGGCACCGGAAGGCTTCTCGGAAATCGAGGTTTACACGACGCGTCCCGACACACTGTTCGGCGCGGCTTTTGTCGCGATTTCCGCCGATCATCCGCTGGCCAAAAAGCTTGCCGAAGGTAATGCTGCGCTGACCGGCTTCATCGAAGAATGCCACCAGCACGGCACCTCGCTTGCAGCGCTTGAAACCGCTGAAAAGAAGGGCTTTGATACCGGCGTCAAGGTCAAGCACCCGTTCGACGAGAACTGGGAGCTGCCGGTCTATGTCGCCAATTTCGTGCTGATGGAATATGGCACGGGCGCTGTTTTCGGCTGTCCGGCGCATGACCAGCGCGATCTGGATTTCGCCAATAAATATGCGCTGAAGGTAACGCCGGTCGTGCTGCCGAAGGGCGAGGACGCTGCCACTTTTGCCATCACCGACTCGGCCTATACCGATGACGGCGTGATGATCAATTCGCGTTTCCTCGATGGTCTGGCGCCGGAAGCAGCCTTCAACGAGGTTGCAAACCGTCTGGAACAGACCACGCTTGGCAATCGTCCGCAAGCGGCCCGCAAGGTGCAGTTCCGTCTGCGCGACTGGGGCATTTCGCGCCAGCGCTATTGGGGCTGCCCGATCCCGATGATCCATTGCGAGAGCTGTGGCGTCAATCCGGTGCCGCGCGCCGACCTGCCGGTCAAGCTGCCGGACGATGTGGATTTCGACCGTCCGGGCAATCCGCTGGATCGTCATGCCACGTGGCGTCATGTGAAGTGCCCGAAATGCGGTGGCGAAGCCCGGCGCGAGACCGACACGATGGATACGTTTGTCGATTCGTCCTGGTACTATGCGCGCTTCACGGCGCCGTGGGAAAACGAGCCGACCGATCGTGCGATTGCAGACCGCTGGCTGCCGGTCGACCAGTATATCGGTGGTGTCGAACACGCGATCCTGCATCTGCTCTATTCGCGCTTTTTCACCCGCGCCATGAAGGTTACGGGCCATGTCGGTCTGGATGAGCCCTTCAAGGGCCTGTTCACGCAGGGCATGGTTGTGCACGAAACCTACAAGGCCGATGGTCAGTGGGTTGCTCCTGCCGATATCCGCATTGAGGACATTGACGGCAAGCGCACCGCAACCATGCTGGACAGCGGTGCGCCGGTTGAAATCGGTTCCATCGAGAAGATGTCGAAGTCGAAGAAGAATGTCGTTGATCCTGACGATATCATCTCTTCTTATGGTGCAGATACTGCGCGCTGGTTCATGCTGTCCGATTCGCCGCCGGAACGTGACGTTATCTGGACGGAAGCAGGCGCCGAAGGCGCACATCGTTTCGTGCAGCGCGTCTGGCGTCTGGTGTCGGAAGCAGCCGAACATCTGAAGGATGTCGCGCCGAAGACCGGTTCGCAGGGCGAAGCGCTTGCCGTTTCCAAGGCCGTGCATAAGACGGTCAACGCTGTTGGCGACGATATCGAAAAGCTCGCTTTCAATCGCGGCGTTGCGCGACTTTATGAGCTGGTGAATGCGCTTGCAGCACCGTTGCAGCTTGTCGCTTCGGACAAGGCCGATGATGAGCTGAAGGGCGCTGTTCGTGACGCCACGGAAAAGCTTATCCAGATGCTCGCACCGATGATGCCGCATCTTGCTGAACAGTGCCTGACGGAACTGGGCGGCAAGATCGCCGGACAGGAAACGTTGGTCGCCCGCGCGCCATGGCCGCTCTTCGACGCCGCATTGGTGGTGGAAAACGAGATCGTGATGCCGGTGCAGATCAACGGCAAGAAGCGTGGGGATTTGACAATCGCCCGCGACGCTGATCAAGCTAGCATCCAGCAGGCGGTGCTCGAACTTGACTTCGTCAAGGCTGCGCTCAACGGGGGCTCGCCGAAGAAGATTATCGTGGTGCCGCAAAGGATCGTCAATGTCGTTGCCTGATCGTTTCCTCTCCGCAATCAAGACTTTCCGCGTCGCTTTTGTGGCTGTGGGAGCTGCGGTTCTCCTTGCTGGCTGCACGGTGCAGCCGCTTTATTCGTCGGGCGGCGGCGCCGGTGGTTCGATCGGCGGCAGTGTGACGCCGGATATGCGCACCAAGCTTGCTTCCGTGTCCATCGATCCGGCTGGCGATGTCTATGGCCAGCAGGTGCGCAATCGCCTGATCTTCCTGCTCGGCGGTGGCGCTGGCGAACCAGCCAACCCGATGTATCGTCTGAGCCTCGGCCTCAGCACGAGCACGATTTCCGCCGTGAGCGTGGATATCGGCGATCAGACCGACCGCACGGGCCGTCCATCGGCTGGTATCGTCAAGGCGACGTCGAATTTCGTGCTGCGTGACAAGGACGGCAAGCCGCTTGCCACGGGCACACGAACGACGGGCGCTTCCTTTGATCGTCCGCGTCAGGAATTCGCAAACCTTCGTGCAGAACGCGATGCGCGCAAGCGCGCCGCGGAAGAACTGGCCGAACAGGTTTTCCTCGCATTGGCGCAGAAGCTGTCGAAGCTCTGATCGTTCCTCTGATCTGAAATCACAAAAGCGGCGCTTCCGGGCGCCGTTTTTTTTGTTTCGCTAACCACAAAAAGGCTCAAGGAATTCAGCAAGGTAACATTGCTGTTCCCTGCAAACATTTTTATAACTCCTTGTTTTAAATGAACTAATTTACAATTTGCATATTGCCCGAGGCGTGACGCGAAAAATGGGAAGCGACTTCCCCATGCGTCATGCGTGAAAGCCGCGCGGTGTGTCCGTCGGTTCAATCATTATTTCAGGAGTATTCAGATGATGCGATTTTCAGACCTCATGAAAGGCATGGCCTTTGCGGCACTAGGCGTGGCGGGACTGGCCGTTGCGGGTCCGGCAGCGGCACAGGAAAAGGCAGCGCCGTTGCAGTGGCAGTTTTTCCAGGCCGATGAGAATGGCTTCAACCGGACGCCGGTTCTGTTGACGGGGGAAAAGGAAGCCATTCTGCTCGATGGCGGTTTTACCTTCTCCGATGGCAAGGCAGTTGCCGAAAAGATCAGGGAAACCGGCAAGAAGCTCACCACGGTCTATGTCAGCCAGAGCGACCCCGACTATTATTTCAACCTGCGCGAGATCAAGTCGGCTTTCCCGGATGTCAAAATCATCGCTGCTCCTGAAACCGTTGCCGCCATCAATGGCAATGTCGAGACGAAGCTTAAGGTCTGGGGACCGCAGCTGAAGGATAATGGCCCGCAGAACCTCTCCGATCTGGTCCTGCCGCAGGCCTCGGATGTGAAGACGCTCACGCTGGAAGGCAACGAGATTGAGATCGTCCCGGCTGAAGGCATGAAGAACCGCCGCTATCTTTGGGTGCCATCGCTGAAGGCGGTGTTCGGCGGCGTGTTGATTGGCGCAGGCGAGCATATCTGGCTGGCCGATACGGCTGACAAGGCGCAGCGCGAGGCATGGATCAAGAACCTCGATGCGATTGCGGCGCGCAATCCTGAAGTGGTTGTCCCGGCCCATATGATGGCCGGTTCTGCGACGGATGTTTCGGCGGTCAAATTCACCCGCGATTATATCGCTGCATTCGATGAGGAGGCCGACAAGGCCAAGGATAGTGCCACGCTTATCGCTGCGATGAAGAAGCGCTATCCGGATCTGGGCGGCGAAAGCAGCCTGGAACTGGGCGCCAAGGTCATCAAGGGCGAGATGAAATGGGAATAATGCGCGGCCAAGAGACAATCGCCGGTTCGAGCCTGTGACGGCCTTGGCCGGTTGATTGGAATTTGTGGTTCGCATCGAGACGGATATAAAGGGCGGCGCGGCATGTGCCGCCCTTGTTGTGTCAGCCTGTTGTGGAGATCATGCGCCTCGCTTCCTTTTCGGCCAAAGGCTATCGTTCGCTGCGTTCTGTCCGGTTCGATCTTGGACAGGTGACGGTGTTCGTCGGTGAAAACGGGGCGGGCAAATCCAATCTCTATCGGGCTTTGCAACTGATCAAGGCGGCTGCGGAAGGCAATTTCTCCACGGAGATCGTGCGGGAAGGCGGCATGCAGTCGGCCATGTGGAGCGGCGGTCGTCGCAAGCACGAATCGGCGCGGATCATTCTGGAAGCGGATTTCGAGGACGAAAGGCTGGCGTCGCGCCTTTCCTATCGGGTGGAGGCGGGTTTGCCGCCACCTGTTTCCGGGGCATTTCCTTTCGAGCCGCAGATCAAGGAAGAACAGCTTAATCTCGATACGGGTCGTCGCCCGGTCGATCTCATGGACCGGCGCGGTCCGGCGGTCTTTGCCCGCGATGGGGAAGGGCGGCGCATGGAGCATCCGACGCGGCTTCTGACATCGGAAAGCGGGCTGGCCGTGCTTGGTCAGTCGGGCCATTATCCCGAGATCGGCGACCTCGCGGCGCAACTGCGTGGCTGGCGATTTTATCACGGCTTCCGAAGCGACCGCGACGCTCCTGCACGCCAGCCTTCCATTGCGGCCACCGCAGCCATGCTGGACGAGGATGGCGGCAATCTTGCCTCAGTCTTTGCCACGCTTGCGCATATCCGTCAGGATACGGTCGATCTGGATCGCTTTATAGAAGAGGCGCTGGATGGTGCGAAACTGGTCGTTCCTTATCCGGAAGAAACCGCCAGTTTCGGCCTGAATTTTCCAGCTTTCCCGCCCCGCATCTTTCGACCCGGCGAATTGTCCGACGGACAGATTCGCCTATTGGCGCTGGCGGGCGCGCTTTTAGCCTACCGCCTGCCGCCATTGATCGCGCTGAACGAACCGGAAGCAAGCCTGCACCCGGACATGATCCCGTCACTTGCGAGAATGATCGCGCAGGCATCCGAGCGCAGCCAGATCTGGGTTGTAACCCATTCCAGCGCTCTTGCCAGCGCTATAGCCGAGCATTGCGGCAGCAGGCCGATTCGGGTCAGCAAGCAGGATGGTGAAACGGTTCTGGAATAAAAAAGCGGGCCGAAGCCCGCCTTTCATTTGTTTCGCAAAAATCGCTGATTAAGCGATCTTCTGACCGGTCTTCGCCCAATCGGCGAGGAAGGTTTCGAGGCCCTTGTCGGTCAGCGGATGCTTGACGAGCGCCTTGAGCGTTGCCGCAGGCGCGGTCACGACATCGGCACCGATCAGCGCTGCTTCCTTGACGTGATTGACGGTGCGAACCGAAGCGGCAAGAATTTCGGTGCGGAAATCGTAATTGTCATAGATCGTGCGGATTTCCGCAATCAGTTCCATGCCGTTGATAGCCATATCGTCGAGACGACCGATGAACGGCGAAATGAAGGTCGCGCCAGCCTTGGCTGCAAGAAGCGCCTGATTGGCCGAGAAGCAGAGCGTCATATTGACCTTGTGGCCATCGGAAGACAGAGCCTTACAGGCCTTCAGTCCGTCGAAGGTTACGGGCAGCTTGATGCAGATATTATCTGCATATTTGGCGATGTGGGCAGCTTCCTTCATCATCTGCTCATATTCGGTCGCGGCAACTTCGGCAGAAACCGGACCCTTGACGAAGGAGCAGATTTCCTTGGTAACTTCCTCGATATTGCGACCCGACTTCAGGATGAGGGATGGGTTGGTGGTCACGCCATCGACCAGTCCAAGGTCGTTCAGTTCGCGGATTTCCTTGACGTCCGCAGTGTCCACGAAAAACTTCATAACAGCGTTCCTCCATAGTGAGCGCGGGTGGTTTTGGGAGCTAAATCCGTTTAAGTCCCGGAAGGTGGCTTTTCTTTAGCGCAAAGCCGCGCCAAGGTCACGCGATCATGTCGAAAGATTCGCACGATATTGCTAACCCTGTTCTGGGCCTGTTTTCGGACGCGCTGCCGGGCTTCACGCCGCGCGTGGTTCCCGTGCTGGTGCCTATGCCAGCAGAACGGCCTTATTCTTATATGGTCCCGGAGGGCATGAACGTCCAGCCCGGGTCGATCGTGCGCGTCCCGCTCGGACCGCGTGAAGTCGCGGGCATCGTCTGTGAGGGCGAAACCGATGCGGTCGACGCCAAAAAGCTCAGAGCGATTTCCGAAGTGTTCGATTGTCCGCCGGTGGATGGCGAGATGCTCCGCTTCATGCGCTGGGCTGCGGATTACACGCTTTCGCCGCCCGGCATGGTGGCGCGTATGGTTTTGCGCGTGCCTGCCGCCTTCGACCCCGAGCCGTCTGTGCCGGGCCTGCGTTATTCCGGCGGTGAACCGGAGCGCATGACCGACGCGCGCGCCCGCGTGATGGAGCTTGCCCGCGACGGGCTTGCCTGGACCCGGTCGGGTCTCGCCCATGCGGCGGGCGTTTCGGCAACGGTCGTAGAGGGATTGAAGGCGCAGGGCGTCTTTGATGAAGTGATGCTGCCACCGCCCGCCGTAGTGGCGAAGCCCGACACGGATTATGCCCGCGCCACGCTCTCGGAAGACCAGCAGGCAGCTGCCGAAATGCTTTCTGATTCCGTCGCGGCGGATTGTTTTTCCGTTTCCCTCCTCGATGGCGTGACGGGATCAGGCAAGACCGAAGTTTATTTCGAAGCTGTCGCCAAGGCGCTCGATCAGGGCAAGCAGGTGCTGATTCTCCTGCCCGAAATCGCGCTGACACAGCAGTTTCTCGACCGCTTTCATGATCGTTTCGGTGCCAAGCCCGCCGAATGGCATTCAGACCTTGCGCCCCGCACCCGCGAGCGCGTCTGGCGTCAGGTCACGGAAGGCACGGTACGGGTGGTTGCGGGCGCCCGTTCGGCGCTGTTTCTGCCCTTCAAGGAACTGGGGCTGATCGTGGTCGATGAAGAACATGATCCGGCTTACAAACAGGAAGACCGGGTTTTCTACAATGCCCGCGATATGGCCGTCGTGCGCGGCCATATTGGCGGTTTCCCGGTGGTGCTGGCTTCGGCGACACCCTCCATTGAAAGTCAGGTCAATGCGGATCAGGGCCGCTACAAGCGAATCAAGCTTTACGGGCGCTATGCGGAAGCCGCACTCCCCGATCTTAAAACCATCGACATGCGGCGGTCACCGCCGCCGCCGGGACGCTTTCTGTCGCCCGCACTCACCGAAGCGGTCGGCAAGACCGTCGCGCGCGGCGAACAGGCCCTGCTGTTCCTCAACCGTCGCGGCTATGCGCCGCTGACATTGTGCCGGGTGTGCGGTCACCGCTTTCAGTGCCCGCAATGTTCAAGCTGGCTGGTCGAGCATCGCTTTCGCGGCCAGCTGATGTGCCATCAGTGCGGTTATCATGAGCCGACGCCGGAAGCCTGTCCCGAATGCGGCACGCTCGATCATCTGGTCGCCTGTGGCCCCGGCGTGGAACGGATCGCGGAGGAAGTTGCCGCGACGTTCAACGAAGCGCGAATCATAGTGCTTTCGTCTGATATGGCGGGCGGCGTGAAGCGGCTGCGTCTGGAACTCGACGCCATTGCGAAGGGCGAGGCGGATATCGTCATCGGCACGCAGCTCGTCGCGAAGGGGCACAATTTTCCCAATATGACGCTGGTAGGTGTGGTGGATGGCGATCTGGGGCTGGCCAATGGCGACCCGCGCGCCGCCGAACGCACGTTCCAGCTTCTCAATCAGGTGACGGGCCGTGCGGGCCGTACGGGTCGCAAGAGCCTCGGTTTGATCCAGACCTATCAGCCGGATCATCCGGTGATGCGCGCCATTGTCAGCGGCGATGCGGAAGCCTTTTATGCCCGCGAAATCGAGGAGCGGGAGCGCAGCGCTCTGCCACCATTCGGACGGCTTGCTGCGCTGATCATCTCGGCCGATAACCGCCCGGATGCGGAAAACCATGCGCGCGCGCTTCGCCGCGCCGCGCCGTCCTCTTCGGAGGTTTCCGTACTCGGTCCCGCTGAAGCGCCGCTGGCGCTGGTGCGCGGCAGGCACCGCTTCCGAATATTGATCCACGGGACAAAACGCGCGGATATTCAATCCTTTATCCGTGCTTTGCTGGCTGCATCACCCAAGGAGCGAGGCTCAATCCGGGTGCAGGTTGACATCGACCCGCAAAGCTTTTTGTAAGGTTGGGCAACTATCGACGTTCATGCAAGAAATAGGGGCTTGCTTCTCTAGTCGCTAGAGGATGCAGACTGGCTTTCAAGGTTCCAATGAGGCTTGAGACCAATGAAATATACCCCTTCCCAACCCGCGCAATCATCAGCGAAGAATGGTCCCGGATTCTGGCTGGTCGCCCTTTTTGGGCTGGTGGTCTGGACATTGTTAATGTGGTTTGCCTATTCCATCTCGGATGCTGTGATCGTCTGGATCAGCGGCAACGGAGCGGTTCTGGCCGAGACCGGAAAAAGCCTGATCGGCTCGGAAGTAACAGCGCTGCTGGATACGACCAAACTGGACCAGATAGCCGGTTCAGGTATTGAATTGCTGCAGAGTTTGCTTGCGCCCGCACTTGCGATCATCTGGGTGATCGGTGCCGTGGCCATCCTCTTCATCCGGTCGATTCTGGCGCGTATCATCGGGATGCGCGGTTCGCTGTCGCGCTGAGGACTGGCTCCATTGATGTGCGTTCATGCCGTGCGATCGGTTTTCGTTTGGGCAAAACTGGTTTATAGCCGTGCTGTTCAAATTGAGGGGTGATCGCGATGGAATTCTATCTTCCCACCACGACCGGCGAATGGCTCGCCTGGAGCTCGGCAGCCGTGACGGCCTTTGCGGGCATCGTCATGCTGTTTGCGCCCGGCATCACCATGAAGCTGTTGCGGTTGCAGCCGGTCAATGCGCGACCGGAAGCGTTCAGTTCCATCCGCGCCGTGCTGGCCGGTCCATATCTCGGTCTGGGGCTTGGCTGCCTCATTTTTGCACAACCCTTCTTGTGGGTTGTTCTGGGGGCGGCGTGGGGCTTCGCCCTGTTCGGGCGCTTCATCTCGATGATGTCCGATAATGTCGGACGCGGCGGCGGCACGATCTATAACTGGTTGGCAGGAATTGTAGAATTCCTTCTGGCCGCCGGGCCATTGCTCTACGCTTTTGGCTTCATCGGTTAACCCTGCGACTTTTTTGATCGGAAAACGCGACAAAACTTACACAAAAGTGCGGGATTCGCGTGTTGCGAGTCCGGTTCGTCTATGCTAGACGGCAATCACATTTCGGTGTTGACGTGCTCGCGCGTCAGTGGTTTTCCGGAAACATTCAATAAAATCATCGGCTTGGCGTCCTGAGCAACATTGGGCCCCAAAAGGATGGTTTCAACGTAGAGAGCAGGTTGTTCGTGGCTGAAACGTCTTCGCTCATTTCAGGTGTGGCACAGCGTTACGCCGGATCGCTTTTCGAGCTGGCGCTCGAAGCCAAGTCCGTTGCTGCTGTGGAGAAAGATCTTGTTCGTTTCGAGGCGCTTCTGAGCGGAAGCGAGGACCTCAAGCGTCTGATCTCCAGTCCGGTATTTTCTTCGGAAGACCAGCTCCATGCGATCGGCGCCATTGCCGACAAGGCGGGCATCAAGGGTCTGGTAGGAAATCTCCTGCGCGTCGTCGCAGCGAACCGCCGCCTTTTCGCCCTGCCGGGCATCATCGCCGCATTCCACAAGATTGCTGCTGAACATCGCGGAGAAGTTTCCGCCGATGTCACTTCCGCGCATGCGCTGACCGCTGCGCAGGAAAACGAATTGAAGGCAACGCTGAAGAGCGTGGCCGGCAAGGACGTGACGATTAACGTCACCGTCGATCCGTCGATCCTCGGCGGTCTTATCGTCAAGATGGGTTCGCGTCAGATCGACACGTCCCTTCGCACCAAACTATCTTCTCTCAAGCTTGCACTGAAAGAGGTCGGCTGATGGACATCCGCGCTGCGGAAATTTCCGCTATCCTGAAAGAGCAAATCAAGAACTTCGGCAAGGAGGCTGAGGTCTCCGAAGTCGGTCAGGTTCTGTCCGTCGGCGACGGTATTGCTCGCGTCTATGGTCTGGACAATGTTCAGGCTGGTGAAATGGTCGAATTCCCCGGCGGCATTCGCGGCATGGCGCTCAACCTTGAAAACGACAATGTTGGTGTCGTTATCTTCGGTGCCGACCGTGACATCAAGGAAGGCGACGTCGTCAAGCGTACCGGCGCCATCGTTGACGTGCCTGTTGGTCCGGGTCTGCTCGGCCGCGTTGTCGACGCTCTCGGCAATCCGATCGACGGCAAGGGCCCAATCGTTGCTACCGAGCGTCGCCGCGTCGACGTCAAGGCACCGGGCATCATCCCGCGCAAGTCGGTTCATGAGCCAATGTCGACCGGCCTCAAGGCTGTTGACGCTCTGATCCCGGTTGGTCGTGGTCAGCGCGAGCTGGTCATCGGTGACCGTCAGACCGGCAAGACCGCCATCATTCTCGACACCTTCCTGAACCAGAAGCCGATCCACGACAACGGCCCGGACAGCGAAAAGCTTTATTGCGTTTACGTTGCTATCGGCCAGAAGCGTTCGACTGTTGCTCAGTTCGTCAAGGTTCTCGAAGAGCGCGGCGCACTCGAATATTCGATCGTTATCGCTGCTACCGCTTCCGATCCGGCTCCGATGCAGTACCTCGCTCCGTTCGCAGGTTGCGCAATGGGCGAATACTTCCGTGACAACGGTCAGCACGCTCTCATCGGTTACGACGATCTGTCCAAGCAGGCCGTTGCTTACCGTCAGATGTCCCTTCTGCTTCGTCGTCCTCCGGGCCGTGAAGCTTATCCGGGCGACGTTTTCTATCTGCACTCCCGTCTTCTCGAACGCGCTGCAAAGCTCAACGACGAAAACGGCGCTGGCTCGCTGACGGCTCTGCCGGTCATCGAAACGCAGGGCAACGACGTTTCGGCCTTCATTCCGACCAACGTGATCTCCATCACCGACGGCCAGATCTTCCTCGAAACCAACCTGTTCTATCAGGGTATCCGTCCGGCTGTTAACGTCGGTCTGTCGGTTTCGCGCGTTGGTTCTTCGGCTCAGGTCAAGGCCATGAAGCAGGTTGCCGGTTCGATCAAGGGCGAGCTCGCCCAGTATCGTGAAATGGCCGCCTTCGCACAGTTCGGTTCGGATCTCGATGCCTCGACCCAGCGTTTGCTGAACCGTGGCGCGCGTCTGACCGAGCTTCTCAAGCAGCCGCAGTTCTCGCCGCTCAAGACGGAAGAACAGGTTGCTGTGATTTATGCCGGTGTGAATGGCTATCTCGACAAGATCGCCGTCAACCAGGTTGGCAAGTTCGAAGCAGGTCTTCTTTCTTCGTTGCGCACCGAGCACAAGGATGTGCTGGATGCGATCCGCGATCAGAAGGCACTCACCGACGACATCAAAGCAAAGCTCAAGGCAGCGGTCGACGCGTTCGCCAAGTCTTTCGCTTGAATTTTGTGACGGGATGAACGGATGCCTTCACTAAAGGATCTGAGAAACCGTATCGCCTCGGTCAAGGCGACGCAGAAAATCACCAAGGCGATGCAGATGGTCGCCGCGGCGAAGCTGCGCCGTGCCCAGGAAGCTGCGGAGGCCGCTCGGCCTTACTCGCAGCGCATGGGCGCCGTTCTCGCTAATATCGCGCAGAATGTCAGCGGCGAAGATGCACCGGCATTGATGGCCGGTACAGGTAAGGACGACGTGCATCTGCTCGTCGTCTGCACTGCAGAACGTGGCCTTTGCGGCGGTTTCAACAGCCAAATCGCACGCCTGGCGCGCGATCATACCCGCAAGCTCCTCGCTGAAGGCAAGACGGTCAAGATCATCACGGTCGGCAAGAAGGGCGCAGATATTCTGCGTCGTGAATTTGCCTCTCTGATCATCGACCACGTCAATTTGCGCGAAGTCAAGCAGCTCGCTTTTGTGCATGCCGACCAGATCGGCCACAAGGTGATCGAGCTGTTTGAACAAGGCGCATTTGATGTCTGCACCCTGTTCTATTCCGAATTCAAGTCGGTGATTGCACAGATCCCGACTGCGCAGCAGATCATTCCGGCTTCGGCTGGCGATGTTGCGCAGGCGGACGCTGCAGGCGATGCGATTTATGAGTACGAACCTGATCCTGCGGCGATCCTGAGCACGCTGATCCCACGCAACATTTCGGTCCAGATTTTCCGCGCACTGTTGGAAAATGTGGCGGGCGAAATGGGCGCGAAGATGAGCGCCATGGACAATGCGACGCGTAATGCCGGTGACATGATCAACAAATTGTCGATCACGTATAACCGTCAGCGTCAGGCTCAGATCACCAAGGAACTGATCGAAATCATTTCGGGCGCGGAAGCGCTCTAGGGTTTACCGCATGGTCTATCCGGGAAGTCTGCAACTTTTCGGGACCATGCTAACGGAAGGTAAGGATCGATGGCAAAAGCAGCGACCCCGAAAACTACCGCCGCGGCCGAAGCAAAGCCGGCAGCGGCGAAGAAGGCTCCAGCCAAGGCTACACCAGCTAAGGCGGCTGCCGCCAAGACGCCAGCAGCTCCCAAGGCTGCAGCGACCGGTGCAGTTGGCAAGATCACTCAGGTCATCGGCGCTGTTGTCGACGTACAGTTCGAAGACGGTCAGCTGCCGCTGATCCTCAACGCTCTGGAAACCGACAATCTGGGCAACCGCCTGGTTCTCGAAGTTGCGCAGCATCTGGGCGAAAACACCGTTCGCACCATCGCCATGGACTCGACCGAAGGTCTGGTTCGCGGTCACGAAGTGCGCGACACCGGCAACCCGATCATGGTTCCGGTTGGTGAAGAAACGCTTGGCCGCATCATGAACGTCATCGGCGAGCCGGTTGACGAAGCTGGTCCGATCAAGACCACTGCGCGCCGCGCGATTCACCAGGAGGCTCCTGAGTATATTGAACAGTCGACCGAAGCTGAAATCCTGGTAACGGGCATCAAGGTCGTCGACCTTCTCGCTCCTTACGCCAAGGGTGGTAAGATTGGTCTGTTCGGCGGCGCCGGCGTCGGCAAGACCGTTCTCATCATGGAATTGATCAACAACGTCGCCAAGGCGCACGGTGGTTACTCGGTATTCGCGGGCGTTGGTGAACGTACCCGTGAAGGTAACGATCTTTACCACGAAATGATCGAATCGGGCGTCAACAAGCTCGGTGGCGGTGAAGGCTCCAAGGCCGCACTCGTTTACGGTCAGATGAACGAGCCTCCGGGTGCGCGCGCTCGCGTTGCCCTTTCGGGTCTGACGGTTGCTGAAAACTTCCGTGACAAGGGCCAGGACGTTCTGTTCTTCGTGGACAACATCTTCCGCTTCACGCAGGCTGGTTCGGAACTTTCGGCTCTTCTCGGCCGTATTCCTTCCGCTGTGGGTTATCAGCCGACGCTGGCAACCGACATGGGCGCGATGCAGGAACGCATCACCACGACGACCAAGGGTTCGATTACCTCGGTTCAGGCAATTTACGTTCCTGCCGACGATTTGACCGATCCTGCACCGGCTACGTCGTTCGCTCACTTGGACGCGACCACCACGCTGAACCGTTCGATCGCTGAAAAGGGTATTTACCCGGCTGTGGATCCGCTGGAATCCACGTCGCGTATGCTCGACCCGATGATCGTTGGTGAAGAACACTACGCCGTTGCCCGTCAGGTGCAGGCGATTCTGCAGCGCTACAAGGCTCTTCAGGACATCATCGCCATCCTCGGCATGGACGAACTGTCGGAAGACGACAAGCTGACCGTTGCGCGCGCTCGTAAGATCGAACGCTTCCTGTCGCAGCCGTTCTTCGTTGCTGAAGTCTTCACCGGTTCGCCAGGCAAGCTTGTCGCGCTCGAAGACACCATCAAGGGCTTCAAGGGCCTTTGCGCAGGTGAATACGATCATCTTCCAGAACCGGCCTTCTACATGGTCGGCTCGATTGAAGAAGCGATCGAAAAGGCGAAGAAGCTGGCTGCTGAAGCCGCTTGATGAATTGAGTTTCCCGGTGGGCCGAAAGGCCCACCGAGACGACCTGTTCATTTGTTTGAGCACGATCTTTTCGCAAACCGGTTTCCAGTTTCGAGATCACGCTCAGGAAATTTAAGTGAGAACCATGGCTCAAGCTTTCCAATTCGAACTCGTGTCGCCTGAACGCCTCCTGCTTTCCGCGCAGGTGACGGAAGTCGTCATTCCGGGTAGCGAAGGCTATCTGACGGCTCTCGCCGGTCATTCGCCGCTGATGTCGACGATCATGCCGGGAGTCGTTTCGGTGAAGCTTGCCGACGGCAAGTCTGACTCTTATGTGGTTTTCGGCGGTTTTGCCGATATTACCCCGCAGAGCTGCACCGTGCTGGCCGAATCCGCAACGCATGTCGACGCCATTGAGCCGTCGGACATTACGCGCCGCATCGATGAAGCCCGTAAGGCGCTCGATGATGCGACTTCGCCGGAGCATCGCACCAAGGCCGAAATCTTCCTGCACCAGCTGATGACGCTGCAGGGCGCGGTTATACCGGGCTGATACGGTAGAAAATTCACATATATTTGGGAAAGCGGACTCTGGTCCGCTTTTCTTTTTGGTTTTATTATCAGTGTATATTTTTCTTATTTAAAATTTATTCATACTACCCGTTACTTCGGTTCTTTAATTCAGTCGTTCGCGAAGATCTTATTCTCGCACAACCTACCTTCAGCGGGTTTAAACTTCACGCTTGCGTGAGTTTTGCGTGCGGCCATTGAAAATGAACCGTGGGCCATTTATCCAGAAACACAATCGTTAGTTTACTAATATATAAGGCATCGGATATGAGCACCGCAGATCTCAGAGCAGAAATGATTGATGCCATGGCGAAGGTCAACCGCAGGCTTCGCACCGTTTTTGACGCCAGGGTAAAAGAGCGGGGCCTGACACTGGCGCGCGCGCGCACGCTACTGGCATTGATCGAGCAGGAAGGTCTTTATCAAAAGGAACTGGCCGAAACGCTGGAGATCGAGAATGCGACCATGGTTCGTCTTCTCGATGGCCTGGAACGCCAGTCATTCATCGAGCGCCAGACGGTCGAAGGTGATCGCCGCGCCAAGCGGGTGGTGATGACCGAAGAGGGCAAGATTCTGGCCGAGCAGGTCGAAAAGCTTGCCGGTGATGTGCGTGAAGACCTGCTTGAAGGCGTGACCGACGAGGAATTGAGCGTGGCGCTGAATGTGTTGCGCAAAATGTCGGAATCAATGAACAAGACACATTGAGCGTCGCTCTCTTCGCACGACAACCAGCCGGGGCTAGCGTTCCGGCTTTTTCGTTTGCTCACGGTTTTGTGTAAACCTGCCCTTAAGCTGGTCTACTTGTGCCATTTTTCGGTCGCCAGTGCAGCGTTCACTGCACCCACAATTTTCAGGTTGGCTGCCGGGAGCGCCGGAAATGCGTTATTCGACTCAGACCCTTGTGGGCCTCATGGCTATTCTTTCCATCGTTTCGGTGCAGGCCAAAGATATGCGCCACGGTACCCGCCATTCCTATGCGCTGGCGCTCAACGATGTGAATACGGATGACGGCATGGTTTTCGACACCAATGCATCGACTTCGTTCGACGTGGCGACCGAGCGCACGCGAAGAAATGTTGTTTTGCGTTGAGCCGCCAGAGCATTTCCAGCAAAAGTGCGTAGCGCCTACGCGGGGAAATCAGTCCACTGGACTGATTTCTGCTCCCGCTTCGATACGTAGGATAATGCTTAAAAACAAATAAATAGAGCGGTTCCACGATTCCGTCTTAACCGGAACCGCTCTAGTGGATTGAATTTGACGTTTGAATCCCGGCTGACATAGATGCTGTTTCAAACGTCAAATTCGAAAAATCCACTAGATACATATACTTGCTAGTGGTCTTTTTGATTCCAACATTTGCTCAGCGCGTGAACCGAGGGATGCAAATGTTGGAATCAGACCACTAGGTCAGGGGGCAAGCGTGCGCAGATATTCCATCAGTTCACTTGCCGTATTGCTGGCGCGTTCCGGTTCGCGTGACACGATGGCCTCAATGAGCGCCGCATGGGCATTCGCTGAACCGGTGATGCTGGCCGAGGGTCGCAAACGGAACCAGAACCGGCGGCTATGCGTCTGAAGCGGGGCCGCGAGACGGGTCGCATAAGGATTATTGGCCGCCGAGCCAAGCACGATGTCGAAAGCCTTGTCGGCATCAAGAAATGATTGCACATCTTCATTGGGAATTGCCTGCCGCATGGCGGCCGCTGCCGCTTCCAGCCGCTGATAGTCACGCGGGCTGCCGAAACGGGCGGCATCGCGCGCCAGCACACGCTCGACGCCTTCGCGGGCATCGAGAACCTTGGCGAAATCCTTGGGGTCGATGGGCGTGATCGCAATGCCGGAACGGGGGCGAACCTCCATCAGCCCTTCCCAGGCAAGCCGCTGAATGGCTTCACGCAGCGGCGTGCGGCCCATGCCCGTCAGCTCAATG
This sequence comes from Ochrobactrum sp. C6C9, assembly GCF_022627935.1. Classification (NCBI taxonomy): domain Bacteria; kingdom Pseudomonadati; phylum Pseudomonadota; class Alphaproteobacteria; order Hyphomicrobiales; family Brucellaceae; genus Ochrobactrum; species Ochrobactrum sp. C6C9. The sequence continues at coordinate 68,055 of NZ_JABXGB010000007.1, forward strand.
AGCGTGCGTTCATTGACCACAGCTCCCGGCTCCAGCTCAAGCGTGACGACCATGCGTTCCAGCGTCTGATAGGCTTGCTCGGCAAGGCTTTCGCCGCCCAGGCTATCAATGGCGGGGATCGATTTGCCGGTGGCGCTCTTGATCGACCGTTCGCGGAGGCTCGTCTGTGTCATGTGGTCCAGTGTCTTCTATGATGGCAATTGACAGGAAACGATCCTACAAATATATCTCTGATATATCAATATCGACCAAGGTAATAGCCTTGCCGCACCCGTCCTCGCACTACCGGGTTTGAGCATAGTGTTATTCCGAAAATTTGTTGGACGGGGGATTTTCCCAATTTCAAAGTTAGCCTGATTTCGAACCAGCGTCGTGCCGGGCAGGGATCGATAGCGAATACGAAATCAGTTACCGGGAACCCGGTATTGACAAAGGCAGGGGCTCCATTCGTGATGACGCCTCGATCTGCATCGGTGGGGAGCCGCAAAAAGAATGAAATCTGATCCCAAAAATCAACAGAAAATGGGTCAGCAGGATATTGTTATCATCGGCGGCGGCATTGTCGGTTCTGCGACGGCAGCCTTGCTTGCCGAGGCCGGACGAAATGTCCTCGTCATCGATCGCACGGGCATCTGCGAGGAAACCAGTTCGGGCAACGCGGCGGCGCTTGCTTTTTCGGATATTCTGCCGATGGCGTCCAAGGGCGTCATGCGCAAGGTGCCGGGCTGGCTGATGGACCCGCTGGGGCCGTTTTCGATCCGTCCGTCCTACTTCCCGAAAATGGTGCCGTGGCTTTATCGTTTCTGGCGTGCCAGCAGCGCCGGGGCGCTCGAGAAAACCGCTGTCACACAGGCAAATATCATGCGGCTTGCGGAAAGCGAGATGCTGGCCCTGATCGACCGGGCCGGTCTGCGCGACCGCTTGCGGGAAGACGGCAATCTGGAGCTTTATGAATCCGAAGCGGAACTGACTGCCGCGTTGCCAAGCTGGGAAATTCGCGAGAAGGCTGGCATTGCGCACGATCATGTCCATGGCGCGCGACTGGCCGAATTGCAGCCGGGCCTGAGCCCGCGCATTGTGGCGGGAACTTTCGTGCCCGGCTGGAAGAATGTCAGCGATCCGAAACTGTTCGGACAGGCCATCTGGGCCCATGCGGAGCGCCTCGGTGCGCGCTTCTTGAAAGCGAAGGTGACGAGCGCGCAACCGGCTGATGGCGGCGCGCGCGTGCGTCTTGAAGACGGCACGGAAATCAGCGCGAAGAACCTCATCGTGATGACGGGCGCCTTTTCGCGGGAATTCGCCAAGGGCTTTGGCGATGTCGTGCCGCTTGATACCGAGCGCGGTTACAACACCACGCTGCCGGTCGGTGCTTTCGATGTGAAGCGGCAGCTCACCTTCCCAAGCCATGGTTTTGTCATCACGCCGATGGCGACAGGCTTACGCGTCGGCGGCGCGGTTGAATTCGGCGGGCTTGATCTGCCGCCAAATTATGCGCGCTCCAAAGCTATGTTGACCAAGGCCTCCCGCTTCCTGCCGGGTCTCAAGACCGAAGGCGGACGCGAGTGGATGGGCTATCGTCCGTCCATTCCGGACTCTCTGCCGGTCATCGGACGGGCCTCATCTGGCGGCAATGTTTTCTACGGCTTCGGCCACGGCCATCTGGGGCTCACGCAATCTGCAGCGACGGCACGCCTCATCCGCGATCTGATCACCGGCGCGAAGCCTGCAATCGATATCGAACCATTCAAGCCTCAACGTTTTCGGAACTGACCATCATGGCAAGACATTCTTTTTTCTGCGTCGACGGACATACCTGCGGCAACCCAGTGCGCCTGGTGGCTGGCGGCGGCCCGAACCTCGAAGGTTCGACCATGATGGAGAAACGCGCGCATTTTCTGCGCGAGTTTGACTGGATCCGTACCGGCCTGATGTTCGAACCGCGCGGCCACGACATGATGTCTGGCTCGATCCTCTATCCGCCGACGCGCCCGGACTGCGATGTGGCGGTGCTGTTCATCGAGACCTCGGGTTGCCTGCCCATGTGCGGTCACGGCACCATCGGTACGGTGACCATGGCGATCGAGCAGGGCCTCGTGACACCGAAGACGCCTGGCAAGCTCAATCTCGACACGCCAGCGGGTCTCGTTGCCATCGAATATGAGCAGAACGGCCAGTATGTGGAGCGCGTGCGCCTCACCAATGTTCCGGCTTTCCTTTATGCGGAAGGCTTGGAAGTGGAATGCCCCGATCTTGGCACGCTCAAGGTCGATGTGGCCTATGGCGGCAATTTCTACGCTATCGTCGAGCCGCAGGACAATTACACCGACATGGCCGATTACAGCGCCTTGCAGCTGATCGCCTGGAGCCCTGTTCTGCGTCAGCGCCTGAATGAGAAATACAAGTTCCAGCACCCGCTGCTCGCCGATATCAATCGCCTGACGCATATTCTGTGGACCGGCAAGCCGACCAAGCCGGAAGCACATGCCCGCAATGCCGTGTTCTATGGCGACAAGGCCATCGACCGTTCGCCTTGCGGCACCGGCACATCGGCTCGCATGGCGCAGCTGGCCGCCAAGGGCAAGCTGAAGCCGGGCGACGAATTCGTGCATGAATCTATCATCGGTTCGCTGTTCCACGGTCGCGTGGAGCGGGCGGTGGAAGTCACGGGGCCTGAAACGGGCCAGGAAACCGTGTTGCCGGGTATTATTCCGTCAATTGCGGGCTGGGCACGCATGACCGGTTATAATACGATCTTCATCGATGACCGGGACCCTTTTGCTCACGGTTTCACAGTTGCATAAAAACGGGTACGGCTGGTCAAAAATGACCAGCCACCCTATTTCTTGCCTTTTGAGGCTTCGGGGAAAATATGGAATAACGCGCCCGTTTCGGTAGAAAAGGACGCATAAAGGGGCTTTTCATAGGGGACATAACCGGTTTGCGGAGAGATGAAGCAATTAGTCTTTTGTTTTAGACGAAAGGGCTTGCATTCCGTGATGCAGCCGTTAGGTGTAATCGACCGGGAAAAAAATGAGGGTGCACGAAATAATAATGCGCCAATAAGATTCCGGCTTGTAAAATGGGTGGCTTTTCGATGGAATATTTCCTCCAGCAGGTGATCAACGGGCTCGCGCTCGGTTCGATCTATGGCCTGATCGCCATCGGCTACACGATGGTCTATGGTATCATCGGCATGATCAACTTTGCTCATGGCGATGTCTTCATGCTCGGCGCCTTTATGGCGCTGATTGTTTTTCTCATCATCACAACTTTCATCGGGGCGCTGCCGATTGCGTTGCTGCTGCTTCTGATGATGGTGGTCGCTATGCTCATGACCGGCTTGTGGAGCTGGACGATTGAGCGCGTGGCCTACCGGCCGCTGCGCGGTTCGTTCCGCCTTGCGCCGCTGATCACGGCAATCGGCATGTCGATCGCATTGTCCAATTTCGTCCAGGTAACGCAGGGCCCGCGCAACAAGCCGGTTCCACAGCTTCTGAACGGCTCCTACAGCCTGTTCGGCACCGACGTCACGATTTCGCTGAAGCAGATCGTCGTGATCGTGGTCACCGCCGTGCTGCTGACGATCTTCTGGTACATCGTCAATCGCACGTCGCTTGGCCGCGCCCAGCGCGCCTGTGAGCAGGACCGCAAGATGGCCGCACTTCTCGGCATCAATGTCGACCGTGTGATTTCGCTGACCTTCGTGATGGGCGCCATGCTCGCAGCCGTCGCCGGTACGCTTTATCTGTCCTTCTACGGTGTGATTTCCTTCGCCGACGGGTTCATCCCCGGCGTTAAGGCGTTCACGGCCGCGGTTCTGGGCGGTATCGGTTCGCTTCCGGGCGCTGTTGTCGGCGGCCTGCTGATCGGTCTGATCGAAGCGCTCTGGTCGGCTTATTTCTCGATCGACTACAAGGATGTCGCGGCGTTTTCGATCCTGGCCATCGTGCTGATCTTCATGCCGTCGGGTATTCTTGGCCGTCCTGAAGTCGAAAAGGTGTAATCATGGCTGTACAGTCGAGTTCACGCCCGGATTCCCTTTTTGGCCGGGCCATTCGCGAGGGTATCGTCGCCGGTCTTCTGGCGCTGGGCCTCTTTATCCTGATCATCGGTTTCAAGACCGAGCAGAACATCAACAATGAACTGGTGCTGGTGCAGCGCTGGGGTGCACTGGCCGTCATGGTTGCGCTGGCGGCGGTGGGACGCTTCCTGTTCGTCGCCTTCCTGCAGCCGCAGCTGGAGGCGCGCAAGCTCGCCAAGAGCAGCCGGACGGTTGCCGCCACCGATGGCCAGTCATTCTTCCGCACCCATTTCTCCAAGCTCGGCGTTGCCTTCCTCTTTGCCTATCCGATCCTGATCGTTCTGGCGCTGGGCTGGCAGGGCTCGCTCAAATGGGTCGATAATTTCGGCGTCCAGATCCTCATCTATGTGATGCTGGCCTGGGGGCTCAACATCGTCGTCGGTCTCGCCGGTCTTCTTGATCTCGGCTATGTGGCTTTCTACGCGGTCGGCGCCTATTCCTATGCGATCCTGTCCAGCTATTTTGGCCTGTCCTTCTGGATGCTACTGCCCATGGCAGGCATTCTGGCCGCAACCTGGGGCATCATTCTAGGCTTCCCGGTCCTGCGATTGCGCGGTGATTATCTGGCCATCGTGACGCTCGCTTTCGGTGAAATCATCCGTCTGGTGCTAATCAACTGGACCGATCTCACCAAGGGCACCTTCGGTATTTCGGGTATCGCCAAGGCCACCTTCTTCGGTTTGCCTTTCAAGGCCGGCCCGGATGGTTTTGCCGCCCATATGGGAATTGCCTTCTCACCGGCGCATTACAAGTTCTTCCTCTATTACGTCATTCTGCTGCTGGCACTTCTGACCGCCTGGGTCACGATACGTCTGCGCCGCATGCCGGTTGGCCGTGCGTGGGAAGCGCTGCGTGAAGACGAAATCGCCTGTCGTTCGCTCGGCATCAACACCACGACCACCAAGCTCACGGCTTTTGCCACGGGCGCCATGTTCGGCGGTTTTGCAGGCTCGTTCTTCGCGGCGCGTCAGGGCTTCGTGAGCCCGGAATCCTTCGTGTTTCTCGAATCGGCGGTTATTCTCGCCATCGTGGTTCTTGGCGGCATGGGATCGCTCGTCGGTATCGCCATTGCTGCAATCGTCATGATCGGCGGCACAGAAATCCTGCGTGAAATGGGCTTCCTGAAAGCGATCTTCGGTCCCGATTTCACGCCTGAACTCTATCGTATGCTCATCTTCGGGCTCGCCATGGTGGTTGTCATGGTCTGGAAGCCGCGCGGTTTTGTCGGAAGCCGAGAACCAAGTGCGTTCCTGCATGAGAAGAAGATGGTGTCGGGTGCCTTTACCAAGGAAGGGCACGGCTGATGGCGGAGACAGCGAGAATGCCTGACAATGTTCAGAAAGACACTGTTCTTCAGGTTGAGCATCTGTCGATGCGCTTCGGTGGCCTTGTCGCCATCAACGATCTGAGCTTCGACGTGAAGCGTGGTGATATTACCGCGCTGATCGGCCCGAATGGTGCCGGTAAAACCACGGTCTTCAACTGCATCACCGGCTTCTACAAGCCGACTGGTGGCATGTTGACCATGCATCGCAATACGGGCGAGACTTTCCTTCTGGAGCGTCTTCCTGATTTCCAGATCACCAAGCAGGCCAAGGTGGCGCGCACCTTCCAGAATATTCGCCTGTTTTCGGGCCTGACCGTTCTGGAAAATCTACTGGTCGCGCAGCACAACACGCTCATGCGCTCGTCGGGTTACACGGTCCTTGGGCTTCTCGGCCTGCCGGGTTACAAGAAGGCCGCCAAGGAGGCTATCGAAAAGGCGCGTTACTGGCTGGAAAAGATCAACCTCACCGCACGTGCGGATGATCCGGCTGGCGATCTGCCCTACGGCGATCAGCGCCGTCTGGAAATCGCCCGCGCCATGTGCACCGAGCCGGAAATCCTCTGCCTCGACGAACCGGCAGCAGGTCTCAATCCGCGCGAGTCGGCGGAGCTGAACAAGCTTTTGCTCGATATCCGTAAGGAAACGGGAACCTCGCTCCTGCTGATCGAGCACGATATGTCGGTGGTGATGGAAATTTCCGACCACGTGATCGTGCTGGAATATGGCACCAAGATTTCCGATGGATCGCCGGAAGAAGTCCGCAACGATCCGCGCGTCATCGCCGCTTATCTCGGTGTGGATGACGAGGAAATCGCCGAGCTGATCGATGAGGCCGACAAGCCCGGTACGGGCGATCCGGCGGATTTCATCGCGACCCAGCTTGCCGAAGAAGCGATCGAGCAGGAAAAATCGGCGGAAGTCGTGCAGTTCGCCGGTGGACTGGCCGCGCCACGCGATGGCAAGGCCGACAACCTGACGCTCGTCAAGGGCATCGGTGCGGTCAACGAGAAGAAGCTGAACGAGCACGGCATCTATCATTTCGATCAGATCGCCGCGTGGTCCGAGGCCGACATCAAGCAGGCCGAAACCTATCTGGAATTCGATGGCCGCATCGCCCGGGAAGACTGGGTGGGGCAGGCGGCGCAATTGGCCGCCGGTCAGGCGACCGAATTCTCGAGCCGCGTCGAAGCCGGTGATGTTCCGACGAGCCACAAGACCACTCCCGCAAAGGCGCCGCGCAGCCGCAAAGCTCCGGCCAAGCCGAAGAAGGGAGGCGAATGATGCAGGCTGAAACCATGCAGAAAAAGCAACCGCTTCTGGCCGTTGAAAAAGTCGAGACCTATTACGGTAACATCTGTGCGCTGAAGGGCATCGACCTGACGGTGGACGAAGGTGAAATCGTCGCCCTGATCGGCGCCAATGGTGCTGGCAAGTCCACGCTGATGATGACGATTTTCGGTTCGCCGAAAGCGCGCACCGGTCGCATTCTCTTCAACGGCAAGGACATCACGTCCATGCCGCCGCATGAGATTGCGAAGCTGCGTATCGCGCAGTCGCCGGAAGGGCGTCGCATCTTCCCGCGCATGACGGTTCTGGAAAATCTCCAGATGGGCGCGAGCCTCGACAATCAGCAATACTTCGAAGAAGACGTGAAGCTGATGTTCGACCTGTTCCCGCGTCTCAAGGAGCGTATCAGCCAGCGCGGCGGTACGCTGTCGGGTGGTGAGCAGCAGATGCTGGCTATTGCCCGTGCTCTGATGGCGCGTCCGAAGCTTCTGCTTCTCGATGAGCCGTCGCTGGGCCTTGCGCCGCTGATCGTCAAGCAGATCTTCGAGGCAATCAAGGAACTGAACCGCACACAGGGCCTGACGGTGTTTCTCGTCGAGCAGAACGCATTCGGCGCGCTCAAGCTCGCCGACCGCGGTTATGTGATGGTCAACGGGTCGATCACGATGAGCGGTTCGGGCCGCGATCTTCTGGCTGATCCGGAAGTGCGCGCCGCCTATCTCGAAGGCGGAAGGCATTAAGGAGGAAATCATGCAGGGTATTCTCTACGAAGAACCGTCTTTCTGGCTGTTTTTCCTCATTACGTGTCTTCTCGGCGGCTGGGCTGCCTGGATGACAGGCCGCGCCTGCGCGCAGACCTGGCGCAGCCTGCCGCAGCTGCTGGTCTATCTGATCCCGCTGGGCGCTGCGGTGCGTTTCATCCACTTCGCGCTGTTTGAAGGCACGCTGCTCTCGCTCCACTATTATCTGGTGGACACGATCGTGCTGATGATCATCGGTGCGATCGGGTTCCAATACACGCGCACCAAACAAATGGTGCGGCAGTATGGCTGGCTTTATGAAAAAGCTTCGCCGCTGAGCTGGAAAGCAAAATAATTCGAAGCTTCGCCATTCGCGGCGGAGCTTTTTTTACAAGATCACGTTGACAGTATCATGATTCAGCGTAGATATTGCTGAGTATTCAGCAAGATAATAATGCGATGCTAAAACATCGTATCGGGGTAAATACAAGGATGGGAGTTCCAAAAATGAAGAAATATCTTTTTTCGGGCGTGGCTCTTGCTGCTGTGATGGCTTTTGGTGGCTCTGCATGGGCTGATGTACTTCTGGGTATCGGCGCGCCGCTGACCGGCCCGAATGCCGTTTACGGTGCGCAGATCCAGAAAGGCGCCGAAGCTGCTATCAAGGAAATCAACGATGCCGGCGGCATCAACGGCGAGAAGATCGCAATCACACTCGGCGACGACGTTTCGGATCCGAAGCAGGGCATTTCGGTGGCTAACAAATTCGCTGCCGATGGCGTGAAATATGTTGTCGGTCACTTCAACTCGGGCGTTTCGATTCCGGCTTCGGAAGTTTATGCCGAAAACGGCATTCTCGAAATTTCGCCTGCTGCAACCAACCCGGTCTATACCGAGCGCCAACTGTGGAACACGTTCCGTACCTGCGGTCGTGACGACCAGCAGGGTATCGTTGCCGGTCAGTACATCTTCGACAACTTCAAGGATGCGAAGATCGCCGTCATTCACGACAAGACCCCCTATGGTCAGGGTCTTGCCGATGAAACCAAGAAGAAGCTCAATGAACTCGGCACCAAGGAAGCCCTTTATGAAGGCGTGAACGTCGGCGAAAAGGACTTCTCGGCGCTGATCGCCAAGCTCAAGCAGGCTGGCGTGACGGTTGTCTATTGGGGTGGCCTGCATCCGGAAGCTGGTCTGATCATCCGTCAGATGGCTGACCAGGGCCTCAAGGCCCAGTTCATCTCGGGCGACGGTATCGTGTCGAACGAACTGGCTTCGATTGCTGGCGACGCTGTTGCCGGTACGTTGAACACCTTCGGCCCGGATCCGCGCAACAACCCGGACAACGCCGACCTCGTCAAGAAGTTCCGCGACGCTGGTTTCGAGCCGGAAGCCTACACGCTTTATTCCTATGCGGCTGTTCAGTCGCTCGCTCAGGCCGCCAAGGCCGCGGGCAGCAACGACCCGCAGGAAGTTGCCAAGGCGCTGAAGGAAAAGGGCCCGTTCAAGACCGTGCTCGGCGATATTTCCTATGACGAAAAGGGCGATCCGAAGCTCCCGGGCTACGTCATGTACAAGTGGGAAAAGGGCGCTGACGGGAAATACACCTACATTCAGCAGAAGTAAAAACGCATTATTATTGCGTCAATGGAGAATGCCCGGTCATCGTGCCGGGCATTTTTCTTTTGTTTGCTAATATAAAATCTTAAAAAACAGAATGGTCTGATTGAGCGCGTTGATCTTGAGGGGGGCAATGCGCGCGCAATTTTCTGTAAAAAATGTATTTAAAAACAGTGTATTATAACATTTCCGATACTCGACCTATTGTTGAATGACCTCCGTCGCATGACCTCATGCGAAAAACGCCGAAAGTTGAGGATTTCTACGCTTTACTTTTACGTCTCTGCGATTTTACCTAGCAAGGTGATTTTGCGTAGTGTGATTCTCTACGTTTAATCTCGCCTTCTGGGGAGGAGGCCGGTCATGCGGGCGGAGGTGCTTCATTTTCCCCCAAACTGCACCCGAAACGGGAATGCGGAATAGCCGGTTTCTTTCGACATAAAGAGACAGGGCAGTGCCGGTTCAGTTGGCAATGCTCGAAGTGGGAGTAATCGAAATGAAGAAGTCTTTGTTCTGCGGCGTTTGCCTTTCGGCTCTGGTCGCTTTTGGCGGCGCAGCCTTTGCCGATGTCATGCTCGGTGTTGGCGCGCCTTTGACCGGCAGTCAGGCCGCATTTGGCGAGCAGATCAAGCGTGGTGTTGAAGCTGCTGTCGCGGAAGCCAATGCCAAGGGTGGCATGAATGGCGAAAAGATCAGCATCGTTTATGGTGATGATGCCGCCGATCCGAAGCAGGGCATTTCGGTTGCAAACAAGTTCGTTGGCGATGGCGTTCAGTTTGTCATCGGCCACTTCAATTCCGGCGTCAGCATTCCGACATCGGATATCTATGCCGAAAACGGCGTGCTGATGATCGCACCGGGCACCACCAACCCGACCTTTACCGAGCGTGAACTGTGGAACACCTTCCGCACCTGCCGTCGTGACGACCAGCAAGGCATCGTCGCCGGAAAATACATGGCCGACCATTACAAGGATGGCAAGGTTGCGATCCTGCACGACAAGACGCCTTACGGTCAGGGCCTTGCCGACGAGACCAAGAAGTCGCTCAACGAGAACGGCATGAAGGAAACGCTTTATGAAGGCGTGAATCAGGGCGACAAGGATTTCTCGGCGCTGATTTCCAAGATGAAGGCCGCAGGCATCACGGCTGTCTATTGGGGCGGCATGCACCCGGAAGCTGGTCTTCTGATCCGCCAGATGGCCGATCAGGGCCTCAAGGCGCAGTTCATTTCGGGTGACGGTATCGTTTCCAACGAACTGGCTTCGATTGCGGGCGATGCGGTGGCTGGCGTCATGAACACTTTTGGCCCGGACCCGCGCGACGACAAGGCGAATGCAGACCTGATCAAAGCTTTCCGCGACAAGGGTTTTGAGCCGGAAGCTTATACTTTCTATGCCTATGCCGGTGTGCAGTCGCTGGTCAGCGCCGCCAATGCAGCAGGCAGCAACGATCCGCAGGAAGTTGCAACGGCGATGAAGGACAAGGGGCCGTTCAAGACCGTGCTGGGTGAAATCTCCTTCGACAAGAAGGGTGATCCAAGCCTGTCGCCTTACGTCATGTTCGAATGGCGGAAGGGTGAAGACGGCAAGTATAATTACTTCCAGAAGTAATTCTGCCTGATATATTGGCATAAATTGCTATAAAATTAATCAGAATGCCCGGCTTTTAGCCGGGCATTTTGTTTTTAATTGGTGGTTGCACAGTTTGTTTGCGCTTGATCATATTGCAAGGTAAGCAATGGCGCCTTCGTCTTTGCAGTTAGGGAGATCTGCCTTGCCTATCAGGAAAATTCTGGTCGCCAATCGATCTGAAATCGCAATTCGCGTATTCCGCGCCGCCAATGAGCTGGGGCTCAAAACGGTGGCCATATGGGCCGAGGAGGACAAACTTTCCCTGCATCGCTTTAAAGCGGACGAGAGCTATCAGGTCGGTCGTGGACCGCATCTGGCGCGCGATCTGGGGCCGATCGAAAGCTACCTGTCGATCGACGAGATCATCCGCGTCGCCAAGCTTTCCGGTGCCGACGCCATTCATCCGGGCTACGGCCTGTTGTCGGAAAGCCCGGAATTCGCCGAGGCCTGTGCCGAAAACGGCATCATCTTCATCGGTCCGAAGCCGGAAACCATGCGCCGTCTCGGCAACAAGGTTGCAGCGCGCAATCTGGCCATCGAAATCGGCGTGCCGGTGGTGCCAGCCACCGATCCGCTGCCGGACGATATGGAAGAGGTGAAGAAGCTTGCGGCACAGGTAGGCTATCCCGTCATGCTGAAAGCCAGCTGGGGTGGCGGCGGTCGCGGCATGCGCGCCATTCGTTCCGAAGCCGATATCGCCCGCGAGGTCACGGAAGCCAAGCGTGAAGCCAAGGCAGCCTTCGGCAAGGACGAGGTCTATCTTGAAAAGCTCATCGAGCGCGCGCGCCATGTCGAAGTGCAGATTCTGGGCGATACCCATGGCAACGCGGTGCATCTGTTCGAGCGCGACTGCTCCATCCAGCGCCGCAACCAGAAGGTCGTGGAGCGGGCGCCTGCGCCTTATCTCAACGATGCGCAGCGTCAGGAACTAGCCAATTACGGCCTGAAGATCGCCCATGCCACCGATTATATCGGCGCGGGTACGGTCGAATTCCTGATGGATGCCGATAGCGGCAAGTTCTATTTCATCGAGGTCAATCCGCGCATTCAGGTTGAGCATACCGTCACAGAGCAGGTGACGGGCATCGATATCGTCAAGGCGCAGATTCATATTCTGGAAGGTGCCGCCATCGGTACGCCGGAATCGGGTGTGCCGCGCCAGCAAGACATTCGCCTCAACGGCCATGCGCTGCAGTGCCGTATCACGACGGAAGACCCGGAACAGAACTTCATCCCCGATTACGGGCGCATTCAGGCTTACCGTTCGGCCTCGGGCTTCGGCATTCGCCTTGATGGCGGCACGGCCTATTCGGGCGCATTCATCACCCGCTATTACGATCCGCTTTTGGTGAAGGTCACGGCTTCGGGCGCGACGCCGCTGGAAGCCATCCGCCGTATGGACCGCGCGCTGCGTGAATTCCGTATTCGCGGCGTGGCGACGAACCTCACCTTCCTCGAAGCGATCATCAATCATCCGAAATTCCAGTCGAACGACTATACGACGCGGTTTATCGACACCACGCCGGAACTGTTCGAGCAGGTGAAGCGGCAGGACCGTGCCACCAAGCTTCTGACCTATATTGCCGATGTGACGGTCAACGGCCATCCTGAAACCAAAGGTCGCGCTAAGCCGGCTAAGGATGCTGCAAAACCACGCGTGCCATGGTTCGGCGATACGCCGGTTGCGGACGGCACCAAGCAACTTCTGGACAGTCTCGGACCGAAGAAGTTTGCCGAATGGGTACGCAATGAAAAGCGCGTTCTGGTCACCGATACGACCATGCGCGACGGTCACCAGTCGCTGCTGGCCACCCGCGTGCGCACCTATGACATTGCGCGCATCGCCAATACCTATGCGCAGGCTTTGCCGAACCTTTTCTCGCTGGAATGCTGGGGCGGCGCGACCTTCGACGTTTCAATGCGCTTCCTGACGGAAGATCCGTGGGAACGTTTGGCGCAGGTGCGCGAGGGCGCGCCGAACCTTCTCCTGCAAATGCTGCTGCGCGGCGCCAATGGCGTTGGCTACAAGTCCTATCCCGACAATGTGGTGAAGTATTTCGTGCGCGAAGCCGCGCGCGGCGGCATCGATCTGTTCCGCGTGTTCGACAGCCTCAACTGGGTTGAGAACATGCGCGTTTCGATGGATGCGGTGCTGGAGGAAAACAAGCTCTGCGAAGCAGCCATCTGCTATACGGGCGATATTCTGAACCCGGACCGGGCCAAATACGACCTGAAATATTACGTCAATCTGGCGAAAGAGGTCGAAAAGGCAGGCGCGCATATCATCGCGGTCAAGGATATGGCCGGTCTTTTGAAGCCCGCCGCTGCACGCGTCCTGTTCAAGGCGCTGCGTGAGGAAACCGATCTGCCGATCCATTTCCACACCCATGACACGTCCGGCATTTCCGCCGCGACAGTGCTGGCTGCGGTGGACGCGGGCGTTGATGTGGTTGATGCGGCGATGGATGCCTTGTCCGGCAACACTTCGCAGCCTTGCCTCGGCTCCATCGTGGAGGCGCTGCATGGTGCCGAGCGCGATCCGGGGCTTGATCCTGAATCGATCCGCCGCATCTCGTTTTATTGGGAAGCGGTGCGCAATCAATATGCGGGCTTCGAAAGCGATCTCAAGGGGCCGGCTTCGGAAGTCTATCTGCACGAAATGCCGGGCGGGCAGTTCACCAATCTGAAAGAACAGGCGCGTTCGCTGGGCCTCGAAACCCGCTGGCATGAAGTGGCGCAGGCCTATGCCGATGTGAACCGGATGTTCGGTGATATCGTCAAGGTCACGCCGTCCTCCAAAGTGGTGGGCGATATGGCGTTGATGATGGTCAGCCAGGATCTGGACGTCAGCGATGTCGAGAACCCGTACAAGGATATCGCCTTCCCGGATTCGGTGGTTTCGATGATGCGCGGTGAACTGGGGCAGCCGCCTTCGGGCTGGCCGGCAGCACTTCAGAAGAAAGTACTGAAGGGCGAAAAACCGTTCACCGTGCGTCCCGGCTCGCTGCTGGCCGCTGCCGATCTCGATGCGGAGCGCAACGGGTTCGAAGAAACCGTGGGCCGCAAGATCACCGATCAGGAGTTCGCTTCGGCACTGATGTATCCGAAAGTGTTCACGGATTTCGCAGCCGCGCAGGAAACCTACGGCCCGACAAGTGTTCTGCCTACGCCGGTTTATTTCTACGGCCTCAAGCCGGAAGAAGAAGTTTTCGTCGATCTGGAGCGTGGCAAGACGCTGGTGATCGTGAATCAGGCGATGAGCGAAACCGACGAGAAGGGCATGGTCACCGTGTTCTTCGAACTGAACGGCCAGCCGCGCCGCATCAAGGTGCCGAACCGCGCCAAGGGTGCCTCCGGCGGTGTCCGTCGCAAGGTGGAAACCGGCAATGACAAACAGGTCGGCGCGCCAATGCCGGGTGTCATCTCGACGGTCGCCGTTACCAACGGTCAGAAGGTTTCGCAGGGTGATGTGCTGCTTTCCATCGAAGCGATGAAGATGGAAACGGCAATTCATGCCGAGCGCGATGGCGTCATTGCCGAAGTGCTGGTGCGCCCCGGCGAGCAGATCGATGCCAAGGATCTCCTGGTCGTCTATTCGGAGTAATTCTTGGTTCAACGGAAGCGGGGCGATTTGGGGTCGCAGTACCCGACGCCTCCGTTTCCCTCATCCTGAGGAGCCGTTGAAAACGGCGTCTCGAAGGGCGAGGGAAATGCACGGCGCCTGCCCTCGTCCTTCGACAGGCTCAGGATGAGGGGGAGGCGTAGCGCCCGTCAGACCGAACGGTCGCTTTCGCAGCAGTGAAACCATCGGAAATCCCATGCCGCGCCTGTCAAAAGGCGCGGCATTTGTTTGCGCTTGCAGTATGTGCAAATTCTGATATGCATGTTTGTGCCGGTTTATGCATGTTTATGCTTGTTGGGAGAATTAAGTGGCGACGGAGCTTTTGCTTCACGAAAGACAGGCGCGTATTCAGGACCTGTTGCAGCAGTCGGGTCGCGTGCTGGCGACGGAGTTGGCTGAGAGCTTTGGCGTGTCGGAAGACACGATACGCCGCGATCTGCGTGATATGGCGGCTGCCGGTCTCTGCAAGCGTGTTTACGGCGGCGCTCTGAAAGCTGCACCGTCATCGCTGTCGCTGGCCGAGCGCGACGGGGAACGCACGGCGGCCAAGGCGGCGCTGGCGGGTGTGCTGCTTGGTCTGATTGAGCCGGGCATGACGGTGTTTCTGGACGCGTCCTCGGTCAACACGGCATTGTCGCGGCTTCTGGTGGAACGCGGCGAGGCGCTCACAGTTGTTACCAATACGCCGTCGATTGCGGCTATTTTGCTTCAGTCGTCGAAAATAGAGGTGATCACGATCGGCGGGCCGATTGATCGCCGTGTCAGTGCGGCGGTGGGCGCGCGGGCCTTGCGCGATGCGGAAACAGTGCGTCCTGATCTGTGCGTGCTGGGTGCCTGCGGCGTTGCGGCGGAAATCGGCGTTACGGCTCTTTTTCTGGACGATGCCGAGTTCAAGCGCACCATTGCCAGCCGCAGCCGGTCTGTCGTACTGGCAATCACCAATGACAAGCTTGGCACTGTTGCAGCGCATGATGTCGTCTCGCTGGATGATATTGGTGTCATGGCTGTTGAACAGGATGCCGATGAGAAATTGCTCGCGCCTTTTGTGGCGGCGGGCGTGAATATATTACGCGCGGCAACAGGCCGTGGCTGAGGGACATATGGAACAGGTTTCCGGACGGGAAGATACCGCGCCGTCGCGCGCGCCGATGATCACCAAAGAGCGTGTCGCTGTCGCGCTGCTCTTTCTGGCTAACGGCTATATTTTTGGCGGCTGGGCTCCGAAAATTCCAGAATTCGCCGCACGCCTTGGGCTGGATAGCGCAGGCATGGGGCTGATGATCCTCGTCTTCGGCGTCGGCTCGCTGGCCATGATGCCGGTGGCAGGCGCCTTGTCGGCGCAGCGCGGTTCCGGCGCGGTGGTGCGTATTTTCGCACTGGCCTTTATTCCGGCGCTACTGATCATCGCTCTGGTGCCCAATGTGGTCACAGCGGTCATCGTGATGTTTTATTTCGGTGGCACCATGGCTGCGATGGATGTGGCGATGAATGCCAATGCGGTCGCCGTGGAAAAATCCATGCGCCGCGCCATCATGTCGTCCTGTCATGCATTCTGGAGCCTCGGCGGGCTTATCGGCGCAGCGACAGGCGGCTTTCTCATCACGCAGTTCGGCTCGACTGTTCATGCGCTGGTCGCGACCATCGCTGCAGCGATAATGATTGCTGTCGCGTGGCCATCGATCATTGCCGACAAGTTCCACCATTCAAGCGGCGAAAAGCAGAAGCTCACCCTGCCGCGCAATCCGCTGCCCTGGCTGGTGGGTGTGATGGCCCTGTTCTCGATGGTGCCGGAAGGCGCGATCATCGACTGGAGCGCTTATCACATGCGCCAGGATCTGGGCGCGTCGGTCACGCTCGCGGGTTTCGGCTTTGCGGCCTTCTCCTTTTCCATGGCGGTGATGCGCTTTGCGGGCGATCTGGTGCGCGACCGTTTCGGTGCGGTGCGGACGCTGCGCGCCTGCACGACAATTGCTATTATCGGCATGCTGATCGTCGGCTTTTCCACCGATCCCTATGTGTCGCTGGTCGGTTTCGCCATCTGCGGCATCGGCATTTCCAACATGGTGCCGATAGCCTTTTCGATGGCCGGCAACATGCCGGGCGTGAATCCGAGCGTCGGCCTGTCGATTGCCACCACGCTTGGCTATTCCGGCATGCTGGTGGCCCCGTCGCTGATCGGCTTTGTTGCCAAACATAGCGGTTTCGGCGTGGTGTTTATCGCGCTGCCAGTCCTGCTTCTTGTTGTGCTGGCCTTTTCCAGCCTCGCCCGCTACGCCGACCAGAAGCATTAGTCTCTATTTTTACGCATTATCCAGCGCAAAACCGCTTCGCACTTTTGCTGGAAATGCTTTTTATTCCGCGGTCCAGCCGCCTTCGACCGGCAGGGCCGCGCCATTGATCTGCGCAGCGGCATCGGTGGCGAGAAAGGCGGCAAGCGCGCCGATCTGCGCGGTGGTGACGAATTCCTTCGTCGGCTGTTTATCGAGCATCACTTCGCGGATCACCGTTTCACGATCCATGTTGTGCGCTTTCATCTGATCGGGAATCTGCGCCTCCACAAGCGGCGTCAGCACATAGCCGGGACAGATGGAATTGGCGGTGATCTTCGCGGTCGCCAGTTCCAGCGCCAGTGTCTTGGTAAAGCCGACAATGCCATGCTTGGCCGCAACATAGGCCGACTTGAACGGCGAGGCGACCAGCCCGTGGGCGGATGCAATATTGATGATGCGTCCCCAGCCGCTCGCGCGCATATGCGGAATGGCGGCGGCGGATGTATGGAAGGCGGAGGTCAGGTTGATCGCGATGATGCGGTCCCACTGCTCGGTCGGGAATTCTTCCACCGGGGCGACATGCTGGATGCCCGCATTGTTGACCAGAATATCGGCGCTGCCGAAAGCCTTGACGCTATCGGCGATCAGCTTGCGGCAGTCGTCGCCCTTCGACATATCGGCTGCGATATAGACCACGCTTGCGCCATGTTCCTCGCCCAGCATGCGGGCAAGCGCATGATCTTCGTCGCGGTCGGTGAAGGAATTGATCACAACGTTGTGTCCCGCAGCCGCCAATGCGTGGGCGATGCCAAGGCCGATCCCTGAATTGGAGCCGGTGACAATAGCGGTTTTGCGGGCAGTTGCGTCGGTCATGGTCTGGCATCCTCGTTTATGATGGCGCGCATAATGAGAGGGCGACAATGCGTCGGCAAGTGATTATATAGATCGAAATCCTCATAAGTGCAGACCCAGTTAAGAACAGAGCAAAATGTCTTCCGAGACCGTCAGCTATTTCTCGCATCCTTTCCCTCGTCGCCAATCGGTGGGCGTCAGTGTCGGCGGCGTTGTCGTCGGCGGCAGCGCGCCGGTTGTCGTGCAGTCGATGACCAATACGGATACGGCGGATGTGGACGCCACCGTCGCGCAGGTCGCAGCCTTGCATCGCGCGGGTTCCGAGATCGTGCGCATTACGGTGGATCGTGACGAATCTGCTGCCGCCGTGCCGAAAATCCGCGAAAGGCTGGAGCGTCTCGGCCATAATGTCCCGCTGGTCGGCGATTTCCATTATATCGGCCACAAGCTGCTTGCCGATCATCCGGCCTGTGCGGAAGCGCTGGCGAAATATCGCATCAATCCGGGTAATGTCGGTTTCAAGGACAAGAAGGACAAGCAGTTCGCCGATATCGTCGAAATGGCGATCCGCTACGACAAGCCGGTGCGTATCGGCGTCAACTGGGGTTCGCTTGATCAGGAATTGCTGACCACCTTGATGGATCGCAATCAGGATGCGGGCGCGCCGTTGAGCGCACAGGAAGTCATGCGCGAGGCCATCGTGCAGTCGGCGCTGATTTCCGCCAATCTGGCCGAAGAGATCGGTCTCAGTCGCGACAAGATCATTCTGTCGGCCAAGGTCAGTCAGGTGCAGGACCTGATCGCCGTCTATACGATGCTGGCGCAGCGTTCCAATCATGCGCTGCATTTGGGGCTCACCGAGGCTGGCATGGGCACCAAGGGCATCGTCGCCTCGTCGGCTGCCATGGGCATCCTGTTGCAGCAGGGCATCGGCGACACGATCCGTATTTCGCTGACGCCGGAACCCGGCGGCGACCGCACCCGCGAAGTGCAGGTGTCGCAGGAGCTTCTGCAGACCATGGGCTTCCGCCAGTTCATCCCGATTGTCGCAGCCTGTCCCGGTTGCGGACGCACGACATCGACAGTGTTTCAGGAACTGGCGCAGACCATTCAGGACGATATCCGCCGCAACATGCCGGTCTGGCGTGAAAAATATCCAGGCGTGGAAGCGCTATCGGTCGCGGTGATGGGCTGTATCGTCAACGGCCCGGGCGAATCGAAACATGCCGATATCGGTATTTCTCTTCCCGGCACGGGCGAAACGCCGTCCGCGCCGGTGTTTGTCGATGGCAAGAAGGTCACCACTTTGCGCGGCCCTGCCATTGCCGAAGAGTTCCAGAAGATGGTTGCCGATTATATCGAGAACCGTTTCGGCCTTGGGCAGAAGATGGCTGCCGGACAGAATTAACACTACAGTTGCATTCTTCGTGATGCCGGTCTGCAACGCGCAATTTCCTGCGCTCCGGTGCTCACGTACATTGAAGTACGCTCCGCTCCGGTGCTCAAAAATCACTCGTTTCGCCACGGCCTGACGAATTTGCAACTGTAGTGCTAAGCCGAGCAGGTTACTGCGCGCGTCGCAGCTTCTGGTGTTGTTTTTAGTGTTGCCGCCCAGAAGACGAGCGTGGCAAGGCTGATGCCTGCGCCAAGCAGGCACACGCCATTCCAGCCCGCACGGGCATAGACCCAGGTTGAAACCGCTGAGCCACTCGCACTGCCGATGGAATAGAAAACCATATAGGCAGCGGTCAGCCGGTTCTGCGCATCCGGGCGCACGCGATAGATCATGGCCTGATTGGTCACATGGACCGCCTGCAGGCCGAAATCGATGATCAGCACACCCGCGACCAGCCACAGCAAAGACTGTCCGAGCAGGGCGATGGGCGCCCACGCCACCAGCATCAATGTGAGTGCTACGCCGGTCATGCGCTGTGCATGGCCGCGATCCGCAGCACTCCCGGCCCGTGAGGCGGCCAGCGCTCCGGCGGCGCCCGCAAGGCCAAAGAGGCCGATCTCCGCATGGCTCAATTCAAAGGGCGGTGCACTCAGCGGCATTACCAGCGGTGCGAGCAGGGTGGTGATATCGGCAAAGATCAGCATGGCGATGATAGCGCGGATGCGCAGCACGGGCTCCTCTTTGAAAAGGGTTGCGAGCGAGAGGATCAGCGCCGGATAGGAAACGCTTGCGGCTTGTCGGGTCTGGCGCGGCAGGCTGCACCAGAGCATGAGGCCGATCAGCAAGGTAATCACCGCTGAACTGAGATAGACGCTGCGCCAGCCGCCAAGGTCGGTTAGCGCGCCTGCAACCGCGCGGGCGAGCAAGATGCCAAGCACGATACCGCTGGTCACAATCCCCACGACATGGCCGCGCCGCGCCGGTTCGGCAAGGCTTGCGGCATAGGCGACGAGGGCCTGTGTCACCACGGCAAGAAGGCCGGTCGCTGCCATCGCGAGAAAGAGCAAGGATGGTTGTCCGGCAATGCCTACGGCGGCAAGTGTCAGCGAGGACAGGAGAAAATGCGCGACGATCAGTTTGCGCCGGTCGAAGAGATCGCCGAGCGGCACCAGAAAGATCAGGCCCAGCCCGTAGCCGATCTGGCTGGCACCGACGATCAGTCCTGCCGTGGAGCGGTCTAGCCCTATATCGTCCGCCATCACATCCAGAAGCGGATGCGCAAAATAGACATTGGCAACGGCAAGACCGCTCGCAATGGCAAATAGAAGAAGCGTTGGGGTGGATAGCGATGGGCGCGCGTCACTGTTCGCGGCAGTTTGCGCTGCCGCGTCGGGAGAGATCTGCATGATGAGCTCCAGCAATTTTGGTTTTATTATGAAACCATTTTGCTTGTAGCGAAATAAGTTTTATATTGCAACCAAATTGAATGGATGGAGTGAGATGGTTCGCAAGAAGAGCCTGAAGGGCGACTATTGCCCCAGTGCGCGGGCGCTGGATGTGATCGGCGACTGGTGGTCGCTGCTGATCGTGCGCGAGGCCTTTGACGATGTGACGCGCTTCAGTGCCTTTCAGAAGAATCTGGGCATTGCGCGCAATATTCTGGCCGAGCGTCTGCGCAAGCTGACGGGCGAGGGCATTCTGGAAAGCGTGCCTGATCCCAATGGCGGCGCGCATCAGGAATATCGGTTGACTGCGAAAGGGCGCGATCTTCTGCCAGTGGTCGTCGCGTTACGGCAATGGGGCGAGAAGCATCTGTTTACGCCGGAGGAGCCGCATTCACGGCTGGTGGACAGCGTGTCCGGTCACGACATCGCAAAGCTCGACGTGCGCGCACAGGATGGACGCGTACTTTCCGTCGATGATGTCGTTCTGATCAAGGTTCGAGAGGACGATCTCTGAGTATCAGCTCTGGCGTTCGGCGATGAAGCGCGCGGCCTGCTTGAGAATGTCGGCATCCTTGCCGAACGGCGCGAGCAGGCTTTCCGCCTGGGCGACGAGGCCGGACAATTGCTTGCGCGTCCAGTCGATGCCATGCAACGCCACAAGCGTGGCCTTGCCAGCAGCCGCATCCTTGCCCGTTGCCTTGCCCATTGCAGCGGCGTCTGCCGTCACGTCCAGAAGGTCGTCGGCAAGCTGGAAGGCGAGACCAATGGCCGAACCGAATTCCGCCATGCGTTCGCGATCTTCGCAGGAGGCGTCGGCGATGATGGCTCCTGCTTCGCAGGCAAAGCGGATCAGCGCGCCGGTCTTCATCGCCTGAAGCGTGATGATACCGGCTTCGTCTGGCTTTTTTGTCTCGGCCATCAGATCGAGGGCCTGCCCGCCCGCCATTCCGCCAAGGCCGGAAGCGCGGGCAAGGGCGGAAACCAGTTTTACGCGCACGGAGGAATCGAGATCGGTCTCGTCAGCGGCAATAATGTCGAAGGCGTAGGTGAGGAGGCTGTCGCCCGCGAGAATCGCAGCCGCTTCATCAAACGCCTTATGCACTGTCGGCTGGCCGCGGCGCAGATCATCGTCGTCCATGGCCGGAAGATCATCGTGGACAAGCGAATAGCAGTGGATGCATTCCAGTGCAGCCGCGACCCGCAAGACGGCATCGCCGCTCTTGCCGAACAAGGCCGCACTTTCCACAACGAGGAACGGACGCAGTCTTTTGCCGCCATTCAGCACACCGTGACGCATGGCCGCGATCAGCCGTTCCGGTCGGGCGATCTCGCCGGTGCGCAGGCGCTCGTCAAGAAGCCCGATCAGCGTCGTCTCTACTTCGTGGGCGCGACGGTTGAGGGCATCGGTGAATTCGACAGTCACATTTTCCATGATGATCGGCATGGACGAAAGCGCTAATTTGGTCAACTGGGCATATCGATCAGCACAGGCTTTTTCATCAGACGGTCATCAAACGTTGTGTTTCCAGCTTGTTTCCAACGCAGGATTATGGAATCGGGTTCTATATTATTAAAGAATGGTTTATGTCGCTGGGGGAGTACATCAGGCGGTGGACGTGGCCAAAATCATCATCAAGAGCAAAAACGGGCGCAATTACCTGGCTGATCCCGTGTGGGGGCGCCGGATTGTTCTCGCCTTCCGCTTTCTGGTGGTGCTGGCGGTGTTGCCCCTGTTTCTCCTGCTTGTCTATTCGGTTCCCTTCGTGCGCCCGGTCTCGATGCTGATGGTGAAGGACTATGTCCTGTTGCAGGATGTGGACCGGCGATGGGTGAGCATCGACGATATTTCCCCGCATTTGATCAATTCGGTCATGATGGCGGAAGACGGTCAGTTTTGCAGCCATGGCGGCGTGGACTGGCATCAACTGAGCATCGTGCTGGATGATGAGGGCGGCCCAAGCCGGGGTGCTTCCACCATCACCATGCAGACGGTGAAGAACCTCTTCCTGTGGAATGGACGCTCCTTCATTCGCAAGGGGCTGGAATTTCCGCTGGCGCTGGCCGCCGATGCAATCCTGTCGAAGCGGCGCATCATGGAGATTTACCTGAATATCGCCGAATGGGGACCGGGCATTTATGGCATCGAAGCCGCCGCCCAGCATTATTTCAAGCGACCGGCGGCAAAGCTCAATGCGCAGCAGGCAGCCCTTCTCGCGGTGACGCTGCCCAATCCGGCGCTGCGCAATCCGGCCAAGCCGACCCGCAACATGCAGCGCCTCGCACGGGTCGTTGCCGGTCGCGCGGTGCGCTCCGGCCCCTATGTGACCTGCGTACAATAAATGCCGGTCATGAAAAAAAGATCAGACTCCGGCTGGTCAAAGCCCGCAAGAGCGTGTATAGGCACCTGACTTTCCGGAATTTTGTCCGCTGTGACAGGCTCCACCGGGGCCGTGCCGGACGTTTATTGACCGATCAGTGGAGCTGGATCCATGGCAGTACCTAAAAGAAAAACGTCTCCGTCGAAGCGCGGCATGCGCCGTTCGGCTGACGCTCTGAAGGCCCCGACCTATGTCGAGGACAAGAACTCGGGCGAACTTCGTCGTCCGCATCATATCGATCTGAAGAGCGGTATGTATCGCGGCCGTCAGGTCCTCGAAGCTAAGGAATAGGTCTGACGCTGCGGTTACCGCGGCTAGCAGACAGGTTTCAAAAACGCCGTTTCCGGGAAACCGGGAGCGGCGTTTTCTTTTATGATTTTTTTGAAAAATTGTTGAGGTTCGTAATATAGTTAATATTTACTTTTACCTTTTGATAAAAAAACAAAATTAAGCCGCATTTACGGTCAATATTATCAATTGTATGTTGTTTATTTAATAAATTTATCGGTTATGAAAATGGAAGAATATTTCAAATCTGCAATTTTAAACTCTGGAATTTCATTCAGCTGCGTCGTTTCACTGTTCGATGTAATCGACAATGCGAGCTATAATGAATTTCATTCAACGAATATGTCAGATACACCCAGTTTGAATGGGCATTTGGACGAAGATGGCGCCACGGCCATTACGCATTTCGCGCTCAATAATCTGGGATAACTGATGCGATGTGAAGGCCGCGAGTATTTCGCGGCCTTTCTCATTTTGTGCTCAGCCTGCATCCGCAGCAAAGCCTGCCTTTTCTATACCCGCGATCGCGACAGCTTCGTCATTGTCGGACGTATCTCCTGAAACACCGACAGCGCCGATAATTTCTCCATCGCTATTCTTGATGATGACACCGCCCGGCACAGGCACGATTCTGCCGCCGGAGACGCCCGAAAGACCTTCCAGAAAATGCGGGCGGTCCTTGGCCTGATTGTGCAGCCAGCGCGAACCACTTCCGACCGCCAGAGCGCCGAAAGCCTTACCGGATGCGATTTCGAAGCGCAGGATCGACGTGCCGTCCTGACGCTGAAAGGCCTTGAGATTGCCGCCAGCATCGAAAACCGAGACCGCCAGCGGCTTGAGCTTCAGTTCGGCGGCCTTGGCAAAGGCCGTCGCGATGATGGAATTGGCCTGATCGAGCGTGAGTTGGACCATGGGGAACTCTCCTGTTTCAATGCAGCTAGTTTAGCGCCTGTCGGATGATCCGCATCCGCTAAAGTACCTCCTTTTCGGAGAAACAGCTTTTCGCTTTGCTGAAGGTTTGATGTAGTCCTTGCCAAGGCGCGCTTTTTGGTTTTTCTCTGTCGCAACAGTTTGTCACGGAGGAATAGCATGACTGCCGCAACCGATCCGAAAGCTATCGTTATCGCCAGCGCCGCGCGTACGGCGGTGGGCTCCTTCAACGGTGCTTTCGCCACTGTTCCCGCCCATGAGCTGGGCGCAACGGTCATCAAGGCGGCTCTCGAACGGGCGGGCGTTGCTGCTGACGATGTCGATGAAGTCATTCTCGGACAGGTGTTGACGGCAGGCGAGGGGCAGAACCCGGCGCGTCAGGCTGCTATGGCGGCTGGCTGCCCGAAAGAAGCAACGGGCTTTGCGATCAACCAGCTTTGCGGCTCGGGCCTGCGCGCCGTTGCGCTCGGCATGCAGCAGATTCAGTCGGGCGATGCGAAAGTTATCGTCGCTGGCGGTCAGGAATCGATGTCCATGGCGCCGCATTGCGCGCATCTGCGCGGCGGCGTGAAGATGGGCGATTTCAAAATGATCGACACCATGATCAAGGACGGACTGACCGATGCGTTTCATGGCTATCACATGGGGATCACCGCAGAAAACATTGCGCGCCAGTGGCAACTGACCCGCGCCGATCAGGATGAATTCGCGCTCGCGTCCCAACAGAAGGCGGAAGCGGCGCAGAAGGCCGGAAAGTTCGAGGATGAAATCGTCCCGTTCACCGTCAAGACGCGCAAGGGCGATGTTGTCGTTTCATCCGACGAATATATTCGTCCGGGCGCGACCCTCGAAGCGCTGACCAAGCTGAAGCCAGCTTTCGACAAGGAAGGCACGGTGACGGCGGGCAATGCATCTGGCCTCAATGACGGCGCTGCGGCAGTCGTGCTGATGGAAGCCGAGGAGGCAAGCAAGCGTGGCGTCAAGCCGCTGGCGCGCATCGTTTCCTGGGCAACGGCTGGCGTCGATCCTTCGATCATGGGTACGGGTCCGATCCCAGCCACGCGCAAGGCGCTGGAAAAGGCTGGCTGGACGGTGGCCGATCTGGAACTGGTGGAAGCCAATGAAGCTTTCGCCGCGCAATCCTGCGCCGTGGTTCGTGATCTGGGTCTCAACCCGGAAATCGTCAACGTGAATGGCGGCGCAATTGCTATCGGTCATCCAATTGGCGCTTCCGGCGCGCGGGTGCTGACCACGCTGCTTTATGAAATGAAACGCCGCGATGCCAAGCGCGGTCTCGCGACACTCTGCATCGGTGGTGGCATGGGCGTTGCCATGTGTGTCGAGCGCGACTGATCAACTTACCGATCAGGCTTTATCTTAGGGGCAGGCTGTGGGTTTCCGCAGCCTGCCTTTTTATGTCCGCAAACACAGGTTTGATAGCGAATGAGGGATAGGGCTGTTTTGGATTACCCGCTCAAAGGTTAACGCCAAACGCCTTCTCTGTTCGTTTTAGGGTGTATCGTTGCGTCAGCTGATGTTTCAATATGGTGCGGTTTGGCAAAAGCCTACCAGATGCGGTGAGAACAAAGAGGGAAAATTGATCGATCACCGATTCGTCGCCGATTCGTTCCGGCTTTGGCCTGAAGGTTAATGAAAACGGCTTTGGCGGCTTGATTTTCGATAACCAACTATTAGGAATTGTTAAGTTTTCTTTAAGCTGCTCAAACTGTCATCGCTCACTCTTGACGCGCTTTGGTCAAAAGTTAACGGCGATGGTGTTTTGTTCTGTTTATGTCAGGACGTTGCGCATGGGAGACTCAGCATATGGTGCCTATCGACAATCCGGTTACCATATGTTGCCGTGAACAAAAGGCGAAGGAATCAGAGTCAGCGATTCGTAGCCGATTCGTTCCAGAGTCGTTCTATTCGTTAAATTGGACCCTTTGTTAAAATCGGGCGTTTGGTAAAACTGTCAGGCTGCCTCTGTAAAAACTCGGGCGGCTTAAACTTAACAGGAGCGCTTTCGGCCAAGGTCGTATAGTGCTATCGCAACACACGACAATCGGCACCCCAGTTGCATGTTGGGGTGCTTGTACCGGGAATCAATTATTGGCATGAACCAACGCCCTGCCCATGATTTGCCGCTGAGCTTGAGCGGTCGCGACGTGACTGCGGTGCTGGGGCCGACCAATACAGGCAAAACCCATCTCGCCATCGAGCGCATGCTGTCGCACGGCAGCGGCATGATTGGCCTGCCGCTGCGCCTTCTGGCGCGTGAGGTCTATAATCGTGTCGTGGAGCGGGTGGGCGTCGCCAATGTCGCGCTGGTCACGGGCGAGGAAAAGATCGTCCCGCCCACTGCGCGTTATTCCGTCTGCACCGTCGAAGCCATGCCGCGCCGCACCGATGTGGCATTCGTCGCCATCGACGAGGTGCAACTCGCGGGCGATCTGGAACGCGGGCATATTTTCACAGATCGCATTTTGCATCTGCGCGGACGGCAGGAAACACTCCTGCTCGGTGCCGCCACCATGCGCGCCATTCTGGAAAAGCTCCTGCGCGGCATCAATGTGGTGACGCGTCCGCGCCTGTCGCATCTGGCCTATGCCGGTTCCAAAAAGATCACGCGCTTGCCGAACCGTTCGGCCATCGTCGCTTTTTCCGCCGACGAGGTTTACGCCATTGCCGAGCTGATCCGTCGCCAGCGCGGCGGGGCTGCGGTGGTCATGGGGGCTTTGTCGCCGCGCACACGCAATGCGCAGGTCGAGCTTTATCAGTCCGGCGATGTGGACTTTCTGGTCGCGACCGATGCCATCGGCATGGGGCTCAATCTCGATGTCGATCATGTGGCCTTCGCGCAGAACCGCAAATTCGACGGCTATCAGTTCCGTGATCTGACGCCAGCCGAAGTGGGGCAGATTGCCGGTCGTGCCGGTCGTCATCTTCGCGATGGCACATTTGGCGTGACGGGGCAGGTGCAGCCCTTCGACGACGAGATGGTCGAACGGGTGGAAGCGCATAATTTCGATCCGGTGAAAGTGCTGCAATGGCGCACGGAGCGTTTCGACTTTTCGTCGATTGAAGCCTTGCGCCGATCACTGGAAACACCGGCACCAGTCGAGGGGCTGGCCAAGGCTTTGCCGGCTGTCGACCAGCAGGCGCTTGAAAATCTGTCGAAAGACGGAGAGATTGTGCGCCTCGCGACAACACCGGCGCGGATTGAACTTTTGTGGGATGCCTGTGCACTCCCGGATTATCGTAAGATCGCACCGGCACAACATGCCGATATCATTGCGTCTATCTATCAGGATCTAGTGCGCCGAGGGAGCGTCGATGAAGATTATATGAGCGAACAGGTGCGCCGCGCCGACAGTACAGAGGGGGAAATCGACACTCTGTCGCACCGCGTGGCGCAAATTCGAACCTGGACTTTTGTGTCGCACAGGCCCGGATGGCTTGCCGATCCGACACACTGGCAGGAAAAGACGCGCGAAATAGAGGACAGATTGTCCGACGCGCTTCATGAAAGGTTGACGAAACGCTTTGTAGACCGCAGGACAAGCGTGCTTATGAGGCGCCTGAGAGAGAATGCCATGCTTGAAGCAGAAATCAGCCCGGCCGGAGACGTGAGTGTCGAAGGCCACAATGTTGGGCAACTGGAAGGATTCCGTTTCACCGCCGACGTCCAGGCCGAGGGGCCAGACGCGAAGGCGGTGAAGACGGCTGCGCAAAAGGCGCTGGCCGCCGAGTTCGATCGCCGTGCGGAGCGCTTTGCGGCTGCTCCCAACGGAGACTTCGCACTTGGTTCGGACGGTGTGTTGCGCTGGGTCGGTGCAACCGTTGCAACTTTGGTCGCCGGTGACGACATTATGAAGCCGCGCACGGTGATCCTTGCCGACGAACAGCTCACCGGTCCGGCACGGGACAAGGTTGCTGCGCGCATCGATCGTTTCGTGGCTCACCACATCGAAACCGTTCTGAAGCCTCTGACCGATCTGGCCGGCGCCGATGCGCTGACCGGCATGACGCGCGGTCTCGCTTTCCAGATCGTTGAGAATCTCGGCATTCTCCAGCGCCGTGAGGTGGTGGAGGAAGTGCGCGGTCTCGATCAGGATTCGCGTGCGGCACTGCGTCGCCTCGGCGTGCGCTTCGGCGCCTATCACGTGTTCATGCCCATGCTGCTGAAGCCGGCTCCCGCCGGTCTCATCACGCTGCTCTGGGCCTTGAAGAACGATGGCCGCGAGCGTGCCGGTTACGGCGATGTGGTCAATGTTCTGGCCGCTGGTCGTACCTCAGTTGTGGTCGATCCGGCTTTCGATCCGATGTTCTATCGTCTGGCAGGCTATCGTGTGCTGGGCCGTCGTGCGGTTCGCATCGATATTCTGGAGCGTCTTGCCGATCTCATCCGTCCGGCTCTGGCCTGGCGTCCGGGTTCGGGTACGCGTCCGGATGGCGCTTATGACGGCGGACGTTTCATCGTCACGCCTGCCATGATGTCGATCCTCGGTGCGACCACCGAAGACATGGAAGAAATCCTGAAAAGCCTGGGCTATCGCCATGAGGCGATGGAAGCTGGCGATGTTGCCGCCAAGCTTGCGGAACTGGATGCGTTCGCTGCCGAAGCTGCCGCCAAGGATGCAGGCGCTGCCGTTTCTGCTGTTGCAGCGGAAGCGGAAAAGCCTGCCGTGCCTGCGGCGGAACCGGTGCCTGCGCCGGTTGTCGCTGTTGAAGTGAAGGCCGAAGAGACCGCACCTGTGGCGGAAGCGCCTGCTGCTGAAGCCGCTGCACCTGCCGGTGACGCGGTTGCGGAAGAGCCGAAGCCGGTTCTCCTGTGGCGTCAGGGCCGTTTCGAAGGTCGTAGCCGCAATCAGGACCAGAACAACCGTCAGCGTCATGGTGGCCAGCACAATCGCGGCCAGCAAAACGAGGCGCGCAAGTCCGAAGGCGGCGACGAGCAAAATGCGCGTGGCGGCAAGCGTTTCGACAAGAACAAGCGCCACAACCATGACGGCGAAGGTCAGGGCAAGCGCGAAGGCTTCAAGGGCAAGCCGCGTGACGGTGGCGGTCGTGATCGCCAGCCGAAGCGCGATCACGCTGCCCCCTATGGCGCGTCTAATGGCAACAAGCGTTTCGAACAGGAACGTCCGGCACGGATCGATCCCGACTCGCCGTTTGCCAAGCTGCTGGCTCTCAAGGAGCAGATGAAGAAGTAAGATGACCGGCGAACACAGCGGAAGACAGCGTATCGACAAGTGGCTGTTTTTCGCGCGCGTGGTCAAATCAAGATCGCTGGCGGCGAAACTCGCCGTCGGCGGCAAGGTCCGGGTCAACCGGGATAAGATCGAGCAGGCCGCTCATCAGGTGAAAATCGGCGATGTGCTGACCATCACGCTTGATCGCCGCATCCTCGTTTACAAAGTGCTTCTGCCCGGCGAGCGGCGTGGTCCTGCTCCGGAAGCCCAGCTTCTCTATGAAGATTTGTCGCCAGCGCCAGCCTCTTCGTCCGAGATGACGGCGGCTGCCCTGCCGCAGCGCGAAAGCGGCGCGGGACGCCCCACCAAGAAAGAACGCCGCGATACGGACCGTCTGCGCGGGATTTGATCTGGACGCGTTGCCGCAGCGTTGAAGACAGCTGCGATGGAAATTGCGCCGTAAAGTGTTTTGACGAAAGTGTTTTCTACGCTTAGGGATTGAGACGAAAAGCCGTTTCTGCTGTGTGGCCTATGCTTACAATGCGGCGATTGCACCCTTGTCAGAGAGAGATAAAATCGCTACCTCACGCTGTGTCACGAAGAACATGGCGATGAAAAGGGTCGGATGATCCGGGATTGCTCCATGGGTCGTGATGTCGTGGCGAGATATTCCGTGACGCAGCCATTCCCATGGACCTGTCGAAATATCGGCGCAAATAAACAGGATAGACAAGCCTCCACTCGGGAAGAGGGGCGGTAACAGGAGTTCGACGATGACTTATGTCGTGACCGATAATTGCATTCGCTGCAAATATACGGACTGCGTCGAGGTCTGTCCGGTCGATTGCTTCTATGAAGGCGAGAACATGCTCGTCATCAATCCTGATGAATGCATCGACTGCGGCGTGTGCGAGCCTGAATGCCCTGCCGAAGCGATCAGCCCGGATACTGAGCCTGGCCTCGACAAGTGGCTGGAGCTGAATACGGAATATGCGGCGAAGTGGCCCAATATCACCGTCAAGAAAGATGCCATGCCGGAAGCCAAGGAAATGGACGGCGTCACGGGCAAGCTCGAAAACCATTTCTCCCCGGAGCCCGGCAGCGGCGACTAGGCCCAAAGGCCCGTCTATCGTCTTGTCATCGCATGTAGATTAGCTTTGCCTTTCACTTGCTTTTTCTACACGAAGGCGGCAAAAGACGAATAAAATCACGGGAAAGCACCGGCAAAACAGGTGTATTGAGTTGCCAGACGAGACATATCTGGCAATTTGTTGATTCTTTCGCGAAATTGTGTTAGCCTGCACCAATAATTTCGGTGACTGGACGTCAATTCGTGGCGCAAAAGCGTTTTTCTCAGAAAGGCTGATGTTTTTTACCGGGCTAAAATTGGCACCGGGGTGGATGATTGCGATCAAACGCAAGGTCCTGAAAAGTTGTTGGCTTCTCAGGGCGGTTTTATGCGCCGCAACACCATTCCGTTCCTGCTCCTTTTCTTGCCCGTTAGAGAAAATCTGCCGTTAGAGGCGTTTCCGGTTCATCGCATGTTGCAGTCAGATGAAAAGCATCTGACGCCGCATAAATGCGCCTAACAGCGGCTCAGAGTGCCGATCTGCTTATGAGATCGACTTGCTCTGGCGCCGACAACAGCTTCCGCGCTTCTCAGAAGTGCGGTCGGGTATCATGTGTCAACCGGCGGGTCGCGCCGGGCACAACAGGGAGTATTGAAGCGTATGTCATCCCAGCAGAAAAAATCCGCAATCCGTGGTGGTTTCAAGACCGGTGAGTCGATTGTGTATCCGGCTCATGGCGTTGGTCAGATCGTAGCGATCGAAGAGCAGGAAGTGGCTGGTCACAAGCTTGAACTTTTCGTGATCGATTTCGAAAAAGACAAGATGCGTCTGAAGGTTCCGGTCGCCAAGGCCGCAACCATCGGTATGCGCAAGCTGTCGGAAACGGATTATGTGGAGCGTGCTCTGAAGGTGGTGCAAGGTCGTGCTCGTGTGAAGCGTACCATGTGGTCGCGCCGCGCGCAGGAATATGATGCGAAGATCAATTCCGGCGATCTGATCTCGATTTCGGAAGTCGTGCGCGATCTTTTCCGTGCCGAAAACCAGCCGGAGCAGTCCTATTCGGAACGCCAGCTTTATGAAGCTGCGCTCGACCGCATGGCTCGCGAAATCGCAGCCGTCAACAAGCTGTCGGATACCGAAGCTGTCCGTCTGATCGAAGCCAATCTGGCCAAGGGTCCGAAGCGCGGCAAGGCCGATGCTGAAGCCGACCTTGAAGACGATGAAGTCGAAGCTGCATAAGTTTTGCTTTTCTTGATGTTTAAAAAGCCCGGCGAAAGCCGGGTTTTTTATTTGTGCTGTTCAAAGCGCCTCGTTTCACGCTGGTCTGATTATGTTGGGCGGTGGCGAATATTTGCTTCAAAGTGGAATTGTTTTCTCAAGCGATTGTTTACCCCAGCCGGCTTTTGTCAGCGTTGTCAGATATTTATACTTTTCGAAGGGAACCAGATCGCTTTTCGCGCGTTGTGAAAAGATACCAGTTCGTAATGGGTCTGTTTTGCGGCGTTTGAACGTGTGCCTCAAGACTGTTCCGAGAGGGCGTTCTGAACGACTTATGTAAGTGTTCAATTGTTCTTCGTGTAACTGGCATATCCTTCAGCCTGGCGTCCAGAAGGGTGCCAGTTCAGAACAGGAGAACCAGATGAAGCCGTCATCAATAAGCAGTTCTTCCGCAGTTCCCGCACCTCGCATGCTTCCGGCTGCGCGTAATCTCCCAACGCCAGCCTCATCCTCCCAATCCATGATCCGCAGCGCAATGTCGGCTCCTTATCTGGAGCGCGAAGAGGAGCGGGCTCTCGCCATTCGCTGGAAAGAATTGAAAGACCAGGATGCCCTGCATCGCATCACATCCGCGCATATGCGCCTTGTGATTTCCATGGCCGGGCGTTTTCGCAAGTTCAAGCTGCCGATGAATGATCTCATTCAGGAAGGCTACGTCGGTCTTCTGGAGGCCGCCGCCCGTTTCGACCCGGACCGGGAGGTGCGCTTCTCGACCTATGCTTCCTGGTGGATCCGCGCATCCATGCAGGACTATATTCTGCGCAACTGGTCCATCGTTCGCGGTGGCACGAGCTCGGCGCAGAAAGCCTTGTTCTTCAACCTTCGCCGTCTGCGCTCGAGACTTGCCCAAGCTGACGACAGCATGACCAAGGCCGAAATCTATCGCGAGATTTCGGATCAGCTTGGCGTTTCGGCCACCGATGTGGAGTTCATGGACAGTCGCCTGTCCGGGCCTGACAGCTCACTGTCCGCTCCGGTCAACAATGATGAGTCCGGGGCTTCGCGGCGCATGGACTTTCTGGTCGACGATCATCCGCTTCAGGATGAAGTTGCCGAAAGCTCCATCGATATGGAACGCCGGAACCAGTGGCTGCATGTGGCGCTGCACTCGCTCAATGAGCGCGAGCTGCACATCATCCGCGAGCGGCGTCTGGACGATGATGGCGTGACACTGGAGGCGCTGGGCGAAAAGCTCGGTATTTCAAAGGAACGTGTGCGCCAGATCGAAAGCCGCGCGCTGGAAAAGCTCAAGATTGCTCTGCTCAGCCAGCATGAACTGGCAGCCTATCAGGCTTGAGAAGCGGATAAATCAGGCAACGCAAGAAAAGGGGCGGTTCGACCGCCCTTTCTTTTGGGGTCAGGACTTGTCGCCTTCGAGGCGGTTTGTCCAATCTTCGACCTTGCGGTTTTCCAGACGGCGCACCGCATAGCGCTTCCAGCTATCAGCCAGATGCGGGATATTGGCCATGAGCGCCAGCTCGTCGTAATTCAGCATATCAACATAAAGCAGATGCCAGACGCGGTGCAGCGACCATTCCGGTGAAAGACGGTCGACCAGCACTATGCTGTCGCCAGTCTCCGCTTCCCCTTCTTCCAGCACGCGATAATACCAGCCGGTACGTCCGGTCTTCTGGACGCGGATTGCCATGTCCGGCGTTTCGAAACGCGCATTAAGCTTCCAGCAGGGCTGACGTCCTTGCGACACTTCGACTAGCGCGGTTCCGAAACGGAAACGGTCGCCGACAGCGACGTTGTGTTCGTCGAGGCCGGTGGTGGAAATATTCTCGCCAAAAGCGCCTGCTGCGCCGAGGCGGTGATTGTCGCCGATATCCTTGCGCCACAGGGCGTAATGATCGCGAGGATAATGATGCAGCGCCTTCTCCGGCCCGCCATGCACCTTGCGGTCGCCTTGCTTATCGCAATCCAGCCCGACCGATGTGACACGGACCTTGCCGGTGACGGGGCGCTTGTCGATGGCGCTTGGCGCGTTGCGGGGACCGAGCGGAGCGATCTGGCCTGCAAGCAGGGCGTCGATGCGGGTTTCCATGTTACTCACTGATGATTTTCACGCGGTCGCCGACCGAGACGGTGGCGCCGGCTGGCATGGCGTTGAGCAGGCGGAACAGTTCCAGCTTGCGCGTGGTGCCCTGAACCCGTGACGAAAGGCTCGCCATGGTGTCACCCGGTTTCACCGTCACAACGCGGATGCGCAGCGGCTTGATGGCGTTCTGCTCGGCAGGTGTCAGAAGACGGAAGGACTGCGTCACCGTCTGCGAGGCCGGAAGCAGCGCGGTGCTGCCCTTTGGCGCGGCGGTGAGGAAACGATAGACCTTGTCGTTTGCGCCAATCACCACGATGTCGAACTGCCAGCGGTCGGCAGCGGCACGTGCAGTTGCGGCTGGCAATCCATTGACGGTGGTTGACTGAATGGAGCTTTCATCCAGCCCCGTGACCCAGCCCGATTTGATATAATCGGTGAGGCTGGAACCGGATGGCAGGGATGCGCCGTCAAACCGGATCGCCACTTCGCCGGGACCGCTCGCCATGACCGCGGTGGCGGAATTGTCGATGGTGAAGCCGTCAGGCGCGCGGAACGTTACGCCGAGCTTCGGATGGATGAAGGTCTGTTCGCGAATATAACCCTCATTGGGCGAGTCGCCGTAAAGCAGCCCGTCAATGCCATTGAGGAACGAATCACGGTCGGTTGTGCCGACGCCCGGCGCGCCGATACGGCGGGCATGGCCGAGCGCCAGTTCGATGCGTTGCGGCGTTGCCGGATGGCTCGCGAGGAAGTCGAGGCTGGCATCGGTCGCGCCCGATACGGAACGGAAACCGGTATAGGCTTCCATCGACTGCAGGAAACGTGCCGAGGCGAATGGATCATACCCCGCTTCGCCGATCATCTTGATGCCGATGGCATCGGCTTGCAGTTCCTGATTGCGCGAGAACTGGGCAAGCCGCAGCTTGCCGCGAATGAGCGCTTCACGGCTGGCCGATTCATTATGCAGCACTTCGCTGGCCACGCGACCGGCGATCTCGGTTTCCGCTTCCTTTTCCTGCCGCAGAATGCCGTGATTGGCGACGACGTGGCCCATTTCATGGGCGATTACGGCTGCGACTTCCGAGGAATCATTGGCGAGCGCCAGCAGGCCGCGCGTCACATAAAGATAGCCGCCGGGCAGGGCAAAGGCGTTGATGTTGGGCGAATCGAGAATGGTGATGCGGTAGGTCTGCTCCGGCTTGTCGGAAACGGTCGTGAGCTTGCCCACGATCTTCGCGACCATGCGCTCCAGCCGCTGGTCCTTATATTCGCCGCCATAGGTGGCGAGGATGCGCGGATGCTGTTGCGCGCCGATCTGCGCCAGCTTGTCGTTGCGCGTCACATTATCGACCGTCACCGGATTGTCCGATGGCTGCAAGCCGAGATCCTTGCTGGAATTGATCGACTGGCAGCCGGAAATCAAGGCGACAGCAAACAAGCCAAAGCCAATGGCTGCTTTCCGCCAATTGCGCTGTGCCCGTTCTGGCAGGGAGACTGGAAGACACAGGGAGGCCCGGATACGGGTCTTGTGACGGAACAGTATTTTATCCTCGCGATTCATAGATCATCAGGTCGTCCGCAAATCTAGTCACAGACCAGCAGACGTACAAGCGGCCCAATAGAGTTGAATACGGTTCTTCCGGGCGGATTGCGAACAAAATATGTCCGCTACCGTAACTCTATTTGAGATTTACCCGCGCTTGTCACCGATATAGCGCCGCAGCGCTTCAGGTCCAGTCTCCGACAGGAGGTCGCGAGCGTGGCCTTGCGCCGCAACCGCACCATTTTCGATAAACAGCAATTGCGCATCGAGATAGAGCGCATCTTCCGGCGTGTGCGTAACCATCAACACAGTCATGCCGGTTTCGCGGCGCAATTCATTGACGAGATCGAGCATCTGATGGCGCAATGCTGGCCCAAGCGATGCAAAGGCTTCGTCCAGCAGCAGCACCGGGCGTTCGCGAACAAGTGCGCGGGCAATCGCCACACGCTGGCGTTCGCCACCGGACAGGGCTTCGGGCTTGCGCTGCTCCTTGTCCTTGAGGCCGACGCGGGTCAGCGCTTCGGCGATGGCTGCGCGGTCGCTATCCGTCAGTTTCAGGTTTGGTGCGCGACCAAGGCCGATATTTTGCGCGACGGTGAGATGGGCAAACAGGTTGTTTTCCTGAAACACCATCGAAACTGGCCGCTCCGGCGGCGGCAGTCGGGTCACATCGACACCGCCGATGGCAATGGTGCCGGATGAGGGCGTCTCAAAACCGGCAATGAGGTTCAGGAGCGTGGATTTTCCCGAGCCGCTTGGGCCCACAATGGCCGCAATGGCGCCGCCCGCGATCGTCAGGTCGAAGCGCATTGCGGTTTCGCCATAGCTGAAGCGCACGTCGGTAAGGCGGATGTCGGCGGATGCAGTCATGCGTTGAAATTCACTTTCCGGGATATGGCAGCACGGTCGGCAAGCATCATCAGACCAAGGCAGAGAAGCCCCAGAATGAGCGCCAGACCGGCGGCATCGAATGTGCGGTAACTGCCCATGCGCTGCAAGAGAAGATAGGGCAGGGTCATCAGCGCATCGCTGCCGAACAGTGCGATTGTGCCAAGATCGCCGATGGAAAGCGCCATGGCGAAAGCGAAGGCCATGCCGAAAGGCTTGCGGATCGACGGCCAGTCGATGAGCCGCAGCCGGTTGAAGCCCTGAATACCAAGCTGGGCGCAAAGCCGGTTGTGGCGCGCTGCTGCCGTATCCCAGGCCGGGCGCAGCAGGCGAACGGCAAAAGGCATGGCCATGGCCGCGTTGACCGTCACCACCATCACCGGCGCAATTGTGAAGGGATCGGTGATGTGGCGAAGCAAGATGAACCATCCTGCACCGATCACGATGGGCGGCATGACGAGAATGAGGCTCGCGCCGGTATCGAACAGGCTGGCTATCCGGTTGCTCCTGACCGCTTCCCGCGCTGAAACCAGCGCCAATGAAAGGATGACCGACAAAGTGGCGGCAGAAAAACCGAGCGCAAGGCTCGTGACGATGGCCCGCCAGACGGTCCTTTCGCTGAGCAGGCGGGCGAGGTCGGCAGCGAGGCCAGACACGACCACGCCGGCAATCGGCAAGGCGACATAAAGAAAGCCGATGAGAATGGCGACGATGTTGAACAGGCATTCGCCCCCGGAAGGCTTGCCGTAGCGGCGTGGTGTTGCCGTGTGGGTAAAGCCTTCTTCGGAAGGACGACCGGTCAGACGCAAGGCCAGCAGGATCAACAAGGTCAGGCCGAGCTGGGTGGCGGTGAGCGCAACCGCACGCGCCGGGTCGAAATCGAAATGCAGGCTTTGATAGATCGCCACTTCCAGCGTTGTGGCGCGCGGGCCACCGCCGAGCGTCAGCACGGTGGTAAAACTCGTCACGCAGAGCATGAAGATCAGCCCCGCCATGCCGGGCAGGCTGCGGCGGATAACCGGCCACTCGATCAGCCGGAAACGGGCGCGGTTGCCCATGCCAAGCTGGGCCGCGAGTTTCCAGTAATCGGCGGGTATCGATTCATAGGCGGCGAGGATGAGCCGCACTGCCAGCGGCATGTTGAAGAACACATGCGCGATCAAAATGCCGGTAATGCCATAGATATCCGGCTGGAAAGGGTATCCCACGGCGTCCGACATATGAGCGATGAGGCCGTTGCGGCCATAGATACTGGTCACACCCAGCACAGCGACGAGGGCAGGCAGTGCGAGCGGCAGAGCGAAAAGCCGCAGGATAAGGCCGCGTCCGGGAAAATGCGCTTCCGAATGGAGGGCGCGGGCAACGGGGATCGCGAAGGCGACCGAAAGCAGGCTGGATGCGATGGCTTGTGTGATGGTGAAACGGGCGGTTCGCCAGAGATAGGCATCGAAATTTGCGGCGGCATCGAAGCCGCCGCTGGCCTCAAAGGCAAGTGCGACGAGCGCACCACCGGCCAGCACGGCAAGGAAAGCCAACGCCAAAGCCCCCGCGATGGGTTTCATCGCGGGGGTGGGGTGCGTAGCTTTGCTTGCCGGAGCGTTTATCATTTGCTGGTGGCTGCCAGCCATTCATCGACCCAGGCCTTGCGGTTCTTCGCAACCTCGTCGGATGGAATGAGCAGGGTCTTTTCCGGCTTCGGCAAAGCGTCGAATGCGGCGGGCAACGGCGTCGAGGTCTTGCCTGCCGGGAACATCCAGTTGGTTTCGGGAATCACATCCTGAAAGCCGGGGCCGGTCATGAAGGAGAGGAATTTCTGCGCCAGCGGGTTCTTGGCGCCGGTCGTCGTCTGGGCGGCCAGTTCGATCTGCAGATAATTGCCTTCCGGAAAGGCCAACGCCTTGTAGCGATCCGTCTTCTCCGCGATGACATGATAGGCGGGCGAACTGGTATAAGAGAGCACCATCGGCGCTTCACCCTTGGTGAAGAGACCATAGGCTTCCGACCAGCCCGGCGTGACGGTGAGAATGCGCTTTTGCAGCTTCTGCCAGGCGTCGTCCGCCTGATCGCCATAGACGGACTTCATCCACAACAGCATGCCGAGGCCGGGCGTCGAGGTGCGCGGGTCCTGAAGCACGAGCTTCTGCGACGGGTCGCCTTCGACCAGTTCTTTCAGGCTCTTGGGCGGATTGGGCAACTTTTCCGAATCATAGACGATGGCGAAATAGCCATAGTCATAGGGTACGAAAATATCGTCCTTGAAGCCGCCCGGCACGCTGACATTGCCAAGATCGATGCCGCTTGGCGCAAAGTAGCCGCTGGCGCGCGCTTCCGTGGTCAGATTGGTGTCGAGACCCAGCACGATATCGGCCTTGGTGTTGCCGCCTTCGAGCTTCAGCCGGTTGAGCAGCGCCACGCCATCGGCGGAAGCAACCCAGTTGATCTCGCAGTCGCATTCCTTCTCGAAGCTTTCCTTCACCTTGGGACCGGGGCCCCATTCGGAAATGAAACTGTCATAGGTGTAGATGGTGAGCTTATCTTTCGCCTGCGCTGCGGGCGTAAGGCTTACCGCTGCCGCGAAAGAGAAGGCCAGCAAAGATAACAGCCGCATAACGGCACGTCCTTTCATCAAGTTAAAAGGATATAGCGCCGCTTGGGTTCAGGAACACAATCATCACCGAAAGGTTGGAACTTGAAGCTGCAACTTTTCGGGATCGTGCCGCAGAGCAGCATCTAATCCCTCCGCCGGTGCAAACCGGATCAGGTTCGGCGGGTTGGCTTTTTGAAAAGCCTCTCAGCCATCTGCTTGCGCCGATGGCACCCCGTTAGAGCGTTGCGACATTAATATGTCAGGCCGTGAAGGGCAAGAGAGGCAAAACCATCGACAAGTCGGGCACAACGGACTTCCGGCTGCGATTCGCCCATGATATGAGCGACTTATGAGCACATTCGTCATCCTTCTCGGCGGCGATCTCGTCGTAACCGAACGGCTGCGGCAGCAGATAGCTGGCGCGCGCATTCTTGCCGCCGACGGCGGCATTCGTCATGCGGCGGCATTGGGCGTCGAGCCAGAACTTTGGCTTGGCGATTTCGATTCGACGCCACAAGCGCTCGTTGAACAATATGCGCATGTGCCGCAAAAGACATTTCCCCGCGCCAAGGACATGACGGACGGTGAACTGGCTTTCGAGGAAGCGTTTGCCCGTGGCGCAACGCGCGCCATTTTGTGCGGCGCTTTCGGCGGACAGCGCACCGATCACACGCTTCTGCATCTCACCATGGCGACGGCGCAGGCGGAAAAGGGGCGGAACGTCTTTCTTTCCAGCGGTGCGGAAGAAGCCTGGCCGGTGACATCCGGCGAATTTGCCTATGATTTTCCAGATGGTACGCTGTTCAGCGTCATCAGTTTCTCGGCTTTGGACGGACTTTCAATCACAAATGCCGAGTGGCCGTTAGACAACGTGACCTTGCCTTTTGGTTCTTCGTGGACTGTTTCCAATATAGTGCGTGGAACACTTCGTATTACTGTGCGTTCTGGCTTAGCGATACTTGTCGCAAACTTAAGTTCTGAACACGCCAACAGTGTGCCGCTAACCTTACCGATTGAAAAGGCTTGACGCTCGATAGCGAAACGTATTTCAAATGCAGCAAGCGGGTAAATTCGCTAACGCCGAAATTGGGGACGCAAAATCGGCACCTGAAATGTCAACTTTGACAGGAGATTGTTTGATGAAATCACGTCTTTCCATGATTGCGGTTGCCGGGGTGCTCGCTTTGTCAACAGCAGCCTGCACGACCAACGAACAGCGTACGGCTGGTTACGGCGTTGGCGGTGCAGCAATCGGCGCTCTCGCCGGTGGTGCAATTGGCGGCAATGGCCGTGGCGCTCTCACGGGTGCAGCGATCGGCGCTGTCGCCGGTACGCTGGTGGGCGCTGCCCAGTCGCGCAATGGCGTGCAGTACTGCCGCTATCGTGACAATTACGGCCGCATCTACGAAGCGCGTTGCCAATAAGTTCGCGCTACTAAGCTCGGCAAGCTCGCAGAGCTTGAGCCAGCTTAGGCTTGAAAACCAATCACGGCAGGCCGGGGAAACCCGGCCTGTTTGTTTTTCATGCCTCTTTCCTATCGATCCATTTGACAGAACGGCTTTTGTCGCGGACAAGCAGGGCGGAATTTCAAAGCCCATCGCGCGAACCGCCCAGAAAGCCTCAGAAGAACCATGGCACCACCGCTCCTTCGTCTAGACCAGATCAAGCTCACCTTCGGCGGCACGCCGCTTCTGGAGGATGCGAGCCTTTCGGTGAGCGAGGGCGACCGCATCGCGCTGGTCGGGCGCAATGGTTCTGGCAAATCCACGTTGTTGAAGATCGCCGCAGGCATGGTCGAGCCGACCTCGGGCGAAGTGTTCAAGCATCCGGGCGCGACGATTCGCTATCTGCCGCAGGTGCCGGACATGGACGGTTTTGCCAGCGTGCGCGCCTATGTCGAAGCGGGACTCGGACCGACCGACGATCCGCATCGCGTGACCTATCTTCTGGAGCATCTGGGCCTGACCGGCGAAGAAAATCCGGATCATCTTTCAGGTGGCGAAGCGCGCCGCGCAGCGCTGGCGCGTGTGATCGCGCCGCAGCCTGATGTGCTTTTGCTGGACGAGCCGACCAACCATCTCGATCTGACGACGATCGAATGGCTGGAAGGCGAGTTGCGCCAGATCCGTTCGGCTATCGTGCTGATCTCGCATGACCGTCGCTTTCTGGAAAATGTCAGCCGCGCGACCGTCTGGCTTGACCGTGGTATCACACGCCGTCTGGAGCAGGGATTCGGTCATTTCGAGGAATGGCGCGACAAGGTTCTGGAAGAGGAAGAGCGCGATCATCACAAGCTTGGCCGCCAGATTGCCCGTGAAGAGCACTGGCTGCGCTATGGCGTGACGGCGCGCCGCAAGCGCAATATGCGCCGCCTTGGCGAACTGCATTCCATGCGCGCCGATTTCCGCAACCACCGCAAGGCGCAAGGCACGGCGGTTCTGACCGCCAGCGATTCCAAGGAATCCGGCAAGCTGGTGATCGAAGCCAAGGGGCTGAACAAGGCCTATGGCGACCGCGTGCTGGTCAAGGATTTCTCGACCCGCGTACAGCGCGGCGACCGGATCGGTCTGGTTGGACCGAATGGTGCCGGAAAAACCACGCTGCTTTCGCTTCTGACTGACAAACTTGCGCCGGATTCCGGTACGCTTCGGCTGGGCGTCAATCTGGAAATGGCCGAGCTTGACCAGAAGCGTGACAGTCTCAATCTGGATGAGACGCTGTCGCATTATCTGACCGATGGGCGTGGGGAGAACCTCGTCATCAATGGCGAGCAGCGCCATGTCGTTTCCTACATGAAGGATTTTCTGTTCCAGCCGGAACAGGCGCGCACGCCGATCCGCGAACTTTCCGGTGGCGAAAGAGCGCGTCTGATGCTGGCCCGTGTGCTGGCCCGTCCGGCCAATCTGCTGATCCTCGACGAACCGACCAACGATCTCGACATGGAAACACTGGATCTGTTGCAGGAACTGGTGGCGGGTTTTCCGGGCACGGTCATTCTGGTCAGCCATGATCGCGATTTCCTCGACCGCACCGTGACATCGGTGATTGCGCCGGAAGGCGATGGCCGTTGGCTGGAATATGCGGGCGGCTATGCCGACATGATGGCGCAGCGCAAGGAACAGGCGCTGGAGCGTCGCAACGTGAAGACAGCGACTGCCCGCGATAAGAGCGACGACAGCGGTGACGAGGCTTCGCAGCCGAAGCGTGAGGAAAAGCGCAAGCTTTCCTACAAGCAGAAATTCGCGCTGGAAACGCTGCCGGGCAAGATGGACGCCTTGGGCAAGGAAATCACCGTGCTCGAAGGCAAGCTTGCCGATCCGCAGCTTTACGCCAAGGACCCGACGCTTTTCGCCAAGACCGCCGATCTTTTGGAAAAGAAGCGCAGTGAGAACGCGGCCATGGAAGAAGAGTGGCTGGAACTCGAAATGCTGCGCGAGGAGATTGAAGGTTAATCGAACCTGCCGATATGTCGACGAGGATGGTCTGCAAATGGCAATTTGCGACGCTTCCGGTGCTCACGTACATTGAGTACGCTGCGCTCCGGGTCTCGGAAATCACCATTTTCGCCTCATCCTGGCCGACATATATGCCAACTGGATAGGACTTTTAAGCGCTTGCCTTGTTGAGCAGGGCCAGATCGTTTTTGCTGAGCTTCAGCTCGGCGGCGCTGATCAGTTCTCCTAATTGGGTCAGGCGCGTGGCGCTGGCAATCGGCGCAGTGATCGACGGGTGAGCAACCAGCCAGGCGATGGCCACCTGCGCCTGCGTGGCGTCGACACTGCGGGCCACCTGGTCCAGCGCGGCGATGATCCGCGATCCGCGATCCGTCAGATATTTCTCAACCGACTTGCCGCGAGCGCTCTGGCCAAGATCGTCGGCAGAGCGGTATTTGCCGGTCAGAAAACCGGCGGCCAGCGCGTAATAGGGAATGACGCCAATTTCATTGTCGCGGCAGATGGCTTCCAGCCCATCCTCGAACCCCGACCGGTCATAAAGATTATAGAGCGGCTGCAAGGTTTCGTAGCGCGGCAGGTTGTGCTGTTTTGCAACGTCCAGCGCTTCCGTTAGCCGCTCCGGCGTCAGGTTGGACGCGCCGATGGCGCGCACTTTGCCCGCATCGATCAGCTCTTTATAAGTTCCGAGCGTATCCTCGAACGGTGTTTCAGGATCGTCCCAATGGGACTGGTAAAGATCGATATAGTCGGTCTGCAGCCGTTTTAGGGAGGCGTCCACGGCTTTGCGAATATAAGCGGGTGAAAGCCCCTTTTCGTCCGGCCCCATTTCCGAGCCGACCTTGGTGGCGATGACGACCCTGTCGCGCAAGCCGCGGGATTTCAGCCAGTTGCCGATGATGGTTTCGGATTCGCCGCCGACATTGCCATTTGCCCAGGCGGAATAGACGTCCGCCGTATCGATGAAATTCAGTCCTGCATCGACAAAACGGTCGAGCAGCGAAAACGACGTCGCTTCATCGACCGTCCATCCAAAGACATTGCCGCCGAAACAGAGCGGCGAAACTTTCAGTTCGGTACGTCCGAGCTTCTTATATTCCATGGACCCAATCCCCTTCCTCTGAATGCGAATCAGGCGTGATCCGCCGGGTTCCGATTTCAGGAAGAAGGGGTAAAAGCTCCGGGTAGAGCTTTGGGTCAGCCCATGCCAAGCGCGTCCATATAGAGCTGGAGCATCGCTTCTTCTTCCTGACGTTCATGGTCTTCTTTTTTACGCAGACGAATAATGGTCCTCACGACCTTGCTGTCAAACCCCGAACCCTTCAATTCCGCGTAAACTTCCTTGATATCGTCGGCGATGGTCTTTTTTTCTTCCTCGAGGCGCTCAATGCGCTCGATGAAGGCACGCAATTGGCCGACGGCAATGGTTTGGGCTTCGCTGGTAATGTCGTCGCTCACGCGGCTTCTCCAATTCTTGTCTTGATGGGTGCGAACAGCGCGGAGGCACGATTTCGCATGTCTGAAATTCTGCACCGGTTTTCCCGCGAGTCGCGGGCAAAATTAAGAGCCTTTTCGATGCCCGGCACGATTTATGGGGCCAAACCTTGTGGAAGAGTGTGGAACACTGTGGAAAAGCGGTGGTTCACGCCACCGTGCCGGTGCGCGAGCCGAAATGCCGGACCTCGTGCATGCCGTCGAGCGTGTTGATCTGCCGCAGCATCGGAGCAAGCCGTTCCGCCCATTCCACCGCTCCGGCCTCGTCTGCGATCAGATCCTGCCGCACCTCGATCAGCACATGGGCAAAGCCCTTGGCCGTGGCGTGGCGATACATGGCGTCGTTGCGCAATGCGCCGTCATAGGGCTCGTTGTCGCCGACCACCAGACCGGGCTCGGCGCGCAACAGCGACAGAAGCGGCGCGACGGCGCGGTTGTCCTTGTCCCACAGTAGGCCGATCTGCCAGGGGCGGGCCCTGTCTTTCCAGCGCGGTGTGAATGAATGGATGGATACGATGAAGGGCGCATGTCCGCTTTCGCGTTCCACGCGGGCACTCATTTCCGTCACAGCCTCATGATAGGGACGGTAAAAACGGGTCAGCCGATCTTCCCGCTCACCCGCCGACATCGGATAATTGCCGGAAATAAC
The DNA here is from genome assembly GCF_022627935.1 of Ochrobactrum sp. C6C9. Classification (NCBI taxonomy): domain Bacteria; kingdom Pseudomonadati; phylum Pseudomonadota; class Alphaproteobacteria; order Hyphomicrobiales; family Brucellaceae; genus Ochrobactrum; species Ochrobactrum sp. C6C9. Next base: position 112,118 of record NZ_JABXGB010000007.1, read on the forward strand.
CGCGCCATCCGATAGCTGCATGATGAGCGTCGGGTCATCCTCGCCGCGATTGGGATCGATCAGCAGACGGGAAAAGCCGCCAAGCACTGCGGGCGCCTGAAGGCGGCCAGCCAATGCCCGCGTCAGGGCTTCGACACCGATGTCATAAGCGATATGACGGTCGAATTCGCTTTCTTCCAGACCCAAACTACCGTATTCGGCAGGCACGTCGCGCCGTGCGTGGTCGGCGGTCAGAAGCAGGCCGAGGCGAAAATCGCCTTCAATCCTGTAAACGGGCGAGAACGAAGTGGCTGACGGTTTTGCGAACGACACGGATTGAATTCCCAGGAACAATTCGGGATTGATTTTCATCGGGCGCGGGAAGCTGTTTCAGGTCTGTCATGAGAAAGCCGGGATTGCAACGATCATTCTTTCGTCATGTGCTTTCTTCTCGGCGGGACTGCGTTGACATCACCGGCGAAACTGCCGAAAAGAGAGCGACCGAAATGGGATTTCCAGACGTGAAACAAAAGCGATTGCGGGCTGAAGGGGTTCGGCGGATGCGACTTCCACACTTCCTGGCTGTATTTTCCGCCGTGTTGCTTGGTGCGCTCGGCATGACCTCTGTGGAGGCGCGGGCCGATTTCCGCGTCTGTAATTCGACGCAGAATCTTGTCGGCGTCTCCATCGGTTACCGGGCCAAGACCGGCTGGGTAACGGAAGGCTGGTGGCATATCGAAGGCTCGACCTGCAAAACGCTGATCGAAGGCCCGCTGACGTCGCGCTATTATTATCTCTATGCCGAGGATGCCCAAGGCGACGGCCGCTGGCAGGGCAATGTGAATATGTGCGTCGCGGAAAAGGAATTCCGCATCTCGGGCGTGCAGGATTGCTACGCGCGCGGCTTCCAGCGCAACGGCTTCCAGGAATATGATACCGGGGAACAGTCGAGCTGGATGGTTCAGCTTGCAGACGAAACACCGCCGGAAACCCCCACTGTTACAGGAACGAATAGTCAATGAAGCGCAACCGCAAGGTCAAGATTCTCGCAACGCTGGGTCCGGCGTCTGGCGAGGAAGCCGTCATCCGCAAGCTCTTTGAAGCCGGTGCCGATGTTTTCCGCATCAATATGAGCCATGCCGACCATGACCTGATGCGCACCCTCGTGAAGCGCATCCGCAATGTGGAAAAGGCCATTGGCCGCCCGATCGGCATTCTCGCCGACCTTCAGGGGCCAAAGCTGCGCGTCGGCAAATTCAAGGACGGAAAGGTCGATCTCGTTCCCGGCCAGACCTTCACGCTCGACAATAACGAAGCGCCCGGCGACGAAACCCGCGTCTTTCTCCCGCATCCAGAAATTCTGGAAGCGGTCGAGCCGGGCCACCGCCTGCTCATCGATGACGGCAAGCTGCATCTCGTGGCTGAAGCCACCGACGGCAAGTCCATCCGCTGTAAGGTCGTTTCCGGCACCCGCATCTCCGACCGTAAGGGCGTCAGCCTGCCGGACACCACGCTCGGTGTCGGCGCACTGACTGAAAAGGACCGCAAGGACCTTGATGCCGTGTTGAAGGAAGAAATCGACTGGGTTGCGCTGTCCTTCATCCAGCGCCCGGAAGATCTGGCCGAAGTGCGCAAGGTTTCGCGCGGCAAGGTCGGCATCATGTCGAAGATCGAAAAGCCGCAGGCGGTAACACGCCTTGACGAGATCATCGAGCTTTCCGATGCCCTGATGGTCGCCCGTGGCGATCTCGGTGTGGAAATGCCGCTTGAAAGCGTTCCGGGCATTCAAAAGCAGATCACCCGCCGCGCGCGCCGCGCCGGCAAGCCGGTTGTGGTGGCCACGCAGATGCTCGAATCCATGATCACCGCGCCGGTGCCAACGCGCGCCGAAGTGTCGGACGTTGCAACGGCTGTGTTCGAAGGTGCGGACGCCATCATGCTTTCGGCTGAATCGGCATCGGGCCAATACCCGGTCGAAGCGGTCGCCACGATGAACCGCATTGCCGAACAGGTTGAGCAGGAACAGACCTATTCGACCATCATCGATGCGCAGCGCGCAGCACCTGAACCAACCGGTGCCGATGCGATTTCGCTTGCGGCCCGCCAGATTGCCGAAACGCTGAAGCTCTCGGCCATCGTGACCTACACGGCTTCCGGCACCACCGGCCTGCGTGCCGCCCGTGAGCGTCCGCGCACACCGATCATCGCGCTGTCGCCGGTCGTCGACACCGCCCGCAAGCTGTCGCTCGTCTGGGGCCTGCATTGCGTCGTAACCGCCGATGCCCACGATCTGGAAGATATGGTCGATCACGCTTGCCAGATCGTCTTCGAAGAAGACTTCGGTAAAGCCGGTTCGCGCATCATCATCACCGCCGGTGTGCCTTTCGGTACGCCGGGTGCGACCAACATGCTCCGCATCGCCTATATAGGCGCCGACGGAAAGTCCGGCGTCTAAACTGGCGATATTCGGGCTCTGGTGGCCTGCAAATGGCACGTCTTTGAGCTTCCGGTGCTCACGTACTTTATGTACGCTCCGCTCCGGGTCTCAAAGCCCCATCATTTTCGGCACACCATCATCCCGAATCTCATCCAGTTTCGGTGCTCTTGCGTATAAGTAAAAAACGCGCTCCTTCCGGGGCGCGTTTTGTTTTATGGGATAGGTCTGTTTGCAGACCGGCATCACAAAGAATGCAACTGTAGTGTTAGGTGCGCGTGTCGGCCAGCTCATCGGCTAGATCGCTGAAATTTTTCTGGGCGTCCCGCATCATCGGATAAACAATCAGCGCCTGCTCATAAGCCTTCATGGCCTGCTCCTTGAGGCCACGGACGCGCAGAATGGCCGCCATGCCCGTCAGGGCGCCGTAATGGCGCGGCTCCAGCTCCAACGTACGATTGATGTCATACATGGCGTGAGCATAATCTTTTTGCAGGAAATAAACCGTCGCGCGGCGGTTCCATGCTTCCGCATAATCCGGATTGAGAGCGATGGCTTCGTTCAGGAAATCGAGCGCTGACGTATAGCGATGTTCCAGCATGGCGGCGTTCGCCCATTGGACCAGAAGGTCGATGGTGGCGCTGCCGGATTGCGACCAGAGCGTATTGATCTGTGATGCGATGCGTCGTGCCTTGGCTTCGTCCGTTGTTTTGCGAAGCTCGGCAAACAGCTTGTCGAGACGCTCTTCCGGCGTCTGGGGCGCTGCCGCTTTGGCGGGGGCTGTTTGCGAGGAGGAGGGCTTCTGCTCGCTGTCTGCGCCGATCTGTACAGGCGTGAGCGGAGCAGTCAGCTGGGCGTTCAACGGCGCCTTATCGGGTGCCATCTCGGCGCGTGCGCCGTGAATGGTCAAAGTCGCCGCGCTGAATGCGGCAACCGTCGCAAAAATCTTCAGACATGCAAAAACGTTCCGCATATGCATAGATTTCCCTATGCACGGCGGAACGTCAAATGCAAAATCAAAAATAAGATTAGCCCTGACGAGCCTTGTAGCGCGGAGCAGTCTTATTGATGATGTAAACGCGGCCCTTGCGGCGGACCAGCTGGCAGTCGCGATGACGGCCCTTAAGCGCTTTAAGCGAGTTCTTGATCTTCATGTCAATCACCGGTCTGGTTGGCCCATCGACATGAACACGCCGCCGGGCTTCATAAAAACAGCGCCCAAGGCGCCAATTGATTACAGACACGGTATATGTGCCTGAAGGGTTGGCCGAAATACACAAGGTTTCGGGTAAATGTCAACTCCTGCGCGGCAGATTCACGGGCGGGAGCCTGAAAATCTTGTCGCAGCGGGCGGAGTCATCGGGAATCGTCCAGATTCCCGACAAAGCCTAGCGCGCGCGGGGCTTGATATGGGTCACATGGCCCATTTTCCGGCCTTCGCGAGCTTCCTTTTTGCCATAGAGATGCAGCACGGCATTGGGTTCCGATAGAATCGCTGGCACGCGATCAATATCGTTGCCGATCAGGTTTTCCATCAGGCAATCGGAATGCCGGTCCGTATTGCCAAGCGACAGCCCGGCAACGGCGCGGATATGCTGTTCAAACTGCGAGATCGCGCAGGCGGCTTCCGTCCAGTGGCCGGAATTGTGCACACGTGGCGCAAATTCATTGGCGAGCAGCGAACCGTCCTTGAGGACGAAGAATTCGAGCCCCAGAACACCGACATAATCCAGCGCATGCAAAAGCTTCTCTGCCGCCTGCCGCGCAGCATCCGCCGTCTGTGCGGAAATGCGGGCAGGAACGGTCGATGTCGAGAGAATGCCGTCCTTATGGACGTTTTCGGCGATGTCGAAAATGGCAACATTGCCGCTGCGGTCGCGCGCGGCGATGACCGAGACTTCACGATCGAAATCGACAAACCCTTCGAGGATCGCCGGGGCCTTGTTGATGGCGGTCAGCGCGTCATGGGCAGCTGTTTCGTCCAGCGAAGTCAGGCGCACCTGTCCCTTGCCGTCATAGCCGAGGCGGCGGGTTTTCAGGATACCGCGTTCGCCAAGCGCACCAAGTGCTGCGATCAACGTTTCTTCGTCATCGACCAGACGCCAGGGGGCGGTTTCGATGCCGCTTTCATTGAGGAACTGCTTTTCGTTGAAGCGATCCTGCGAAATTTCCAGCGCCGCTGGCGGCGGCAGGACGATTGCGGTCTCGGCAAGCTTGTCTGCGGCGCTGACCGGCACGTTTTCGAATTCATAGGTAATGACGTCGGACGCTGCGGCCAGTTCGGCCAGCGCTTTCGGATCGTCATAGGCGGCGACGATCTGGCGGTTGGCAACCTGCGCCGCCGGGCAATCTGCCTGTGGCTCCAGAATGACCGTCTGGAAGCCGAGCCGCGCTGCGGCCATGGCCAGCATGCGGCCCAATTGTCCGCCGCCGATGATGCCGATCGTTGCGCCGGATGTGAGTGCGGATTTTTCCATATCAGACCTCATTGGTAGGACGTTCAGCCACGCTCTCGGTCTGGGCGCTCCGCCACTCATCGAGACGGGCAGCAAGAGCATCGTCGTGCAGCGCCAGAACGGCGGCAGCGAGCAGGGCGGCGTTGACAGCGCCGGCGCGTCCAATGGCCAGCGTGCCGACGGGAATGCCAGCCGGCATCTGCACGATGGACAGGAGCGAATCCTGGCCGGAAAGAGCTTTTGACTGAACCGGCACACCAAACACCGGCAGTGGGGTCATGGCGGCGGCCATGCCGGGAAGATGTGCGGCACCGCCTGCGCCAGCGATCACAACCTTGAAGCCGTCGGCCTTCGCACCCTTGGCAAAGGCGACCAGCCGGTCGGGCGTGCGGTGCGCGGAAACGATACGGGCGTCAAAGCCGATACCGAGCGCCTCCAGCGTATCTGCGGCATGGCGCATGGTTTCCCAATCAGACTGGCTGCCCATGATAATGGCGACGTCGGCGGTAACGCTCATTGGTCTTTCCTGCTCCGTTTCATGCTTTCGCGGATGAGATATTGTGTGGGTAAAAATGATAAAGCCGGGCGGACCCCGGCTTTGCTTTCGATATGAGGCGCGATCAGGCGATGATGTCAGGAATGACCTGATCTTCCATTTCCTGAAGCTTGTCCTTGATCGCGAGTTTTTTCTTCTTCATGCGCTGGACGCGCAACTGGTCGCAGCCGACGGCAATCATCGCATTAATTGCCGCATCGAAATCCGCGTGCTCCTGTTTCAGACGTGCGACGGCCAACCTGATCTCGGCCTGTTCCTGATCGGACATGCGAACCCCATTCTGTTGAATAGTTTTACGGGCTGCGCCGAACCTCGTTCAAGGCGCTGCGCAAGCCCGTTTCGGGCGAAGCCCTTATCACATTTTTCGCGATTGGAAAATGCTACCACGACAAATTCGACTTTGCACCAAACTCATGCCAAACTGTCATGGTTCTGTCATGGATGGCGGCTGTCGAAGGCGACAAATCAAAACCGCATGCATGGCAGCCGGGACTGCGTGTTGGCCCGGATAAACAGGAGGTGTGCCGGGCGTTCATGCAGTTAAGCAGATGGAACAACAGCACCTGCCGCAATGGTTGATCTGGGGTCGGTCTGGCTGTTCCGTTATCGTGTGGAAATCAACCAAAGGAGAACTGATGATGGCTATCGAGTCCCATCTTGCCACGCTTGAAAAGAAGCACGGCGCTCTGGAGCAGGAAATTTCCGATGCTTTGGCGTCACCGGCAATGGATGATCTTCACGTTGCGTCTCTCAAGCGCAAGAAGCTTATGCTGAAGGACCAGATAGAGAAGCTTAGATCTCAGGTAACGCGTCACTGACGCAAACCCAAGGGGCATGGACAGGGAAGCCGCAAAGGCGCTTCAAGCCATTTCATATCGGACGTGGAACAGACCGGCTTAAGCCGGGTGTTGCTGCAGCCTGATATAGCGATAAGCATCTCGGCCAGAACGGTCGATGGCGGCAGCGCCTTTGAGAGCGCATCTTGAAAACCGAAAAACGGTTTTCAGAAAAGATGTGCGTTGAAATAGACAGTTAGAGCGCCGATGTGATGAATCAGATCGAACCTCGCTCTCACGGCTGCACCTTGCCCGACCTGAGTTTAATATTGGCGGCTGTGCCACAGCCGCCGAACATTTTGATTCATGTTTTTTCTATCGGCGCGGTTTCAGCGCTATCCCGCTTCTTTCAATAGACGATCAGATCAGCTTTCCGTTTCGGCTCTCGGATCGAGGTTCATCGCTTCCGGTGTCGCACCACGTTCAGATGGCATGCTCTTGAACTGATCCTTCTCTTCCTTGGGCACAGCGGCGCGTTGGCGCGAGCGGAACAGCGCGTAGCCGGTAATCGAAATATGCGCCAGCATGGTTATGGCAAAGAGCCCGGACGGCCAGAATATATCCATGGCCGCAGCGGCCAGAAGCGGGCCGAGCATGGTGCCGAAACCGTAGAGCAACAGCAGGCCGCTGGAGACTTTCACAAAGCTTTCCGCCGTTGCATGGTCGTTGGCGTGCGCCACGGCGACCGGATAAAGCGCATACGCAAGTGCGCCGTAACAGCCTGTCATAACGATGATGACCGAGCCGTTCGACGGCCCGATGATGAATGCGACGAGGCCGACAAGCGCGGCCAGTGCGGCAACGCCCGCAAGTACAAAACGGCGATCCACCAGATCGGAAATGCGCCCGATAGGGATCTGCATCAATGCGCCTGCCGCAATGGTCACGCTGACCATGAGGGCGATTTCTGTGGTCGATATGCCGGATTTTGCGCCGAAGACAGCGCCAAGCGTGCCCCATGCGCCATTGGCGATGCCGATCAATATGCAGCCGACGAAGGCAGCGGGCGAGTTGCGGTAGAGCGCCTTTAGGTCGAGTTGCACTTCGGTCAGCGGTCTTGGGCTGACGGCTGTTGAAATGGCGGTCGGAATGAGCGCCAGACAGAAGAGAATGCCGCAAATCATGAACAGATGATCGGAGCGCACGTCGCCGCCCGCGACCAGCATCTGGCCGGTCATGGTCGCCCCGTAATTGACCATCATATAGAGGCCGAAAATCTTGCCGCGCGATTCGTTGGTGGCGCGCTCATTCAGCCAGCTTTCAATGACCATGAAGGCGCCGGCCATCGAAAAGCCGGTAAATGCGCGCAGGATCACCCATATGGTCGCATCGACGAATATGCCGGAGAGAAGTGCGATGACCGCCGCCGATGCGGCAAAGCAGCCGAAGGCGCGCACATGCCCGACACGGCGCACAAGGCGCGGAGCGAAAAGACAGCCCGCCACGAAACCGCCTGCCCAGGTGGTGCCCAGCATACCGAGCGAGGTGACCGAGAAACCTTCGGCACCGCCGCGCAGGGGCAAAAGCAACCCATGCAGACCCGATGCCATCAGGAGAAAGGCTGTTCCACAGAGAAGGGACAGGACCTGAATGTAAACGCGCACAACGACATTCCTATGTGATTGCCCCGCATTGATGCCGGGGATTTATGGAAGCCGCTGGCGTGGCTTCCACTGGCATTTTTAGCGAAACAAAGCTTCTGCCGCGGCGCGACTGTCGCCTTTCTTCAGTCTCTGGGTTTTCAGACGCTCGATTTCCGATTGCAACAAGACAATGCGCTGATCGATCTCCGCGACTGAAAGCAGCGACAATTCATCTTCGCTGAGCACAGCGCTGTCGCGTGGTTTTATCGCATCTTCTTCGAAACCGCTCATGGCCTTCCTCCGTGGTCAATGATGCCATAGTTACCGAGAAAAGATTTAACACCTTGAATCTTCGCATATACATTTGGGAAAATCGATTACGATTTCTCTAACGGAATTGCGTGTGGCCAGGATCGAACCCAGATCAGACCTTTTGTGAGGTATTTCTGCGACGGTGCGAAACTGTGTATGACGCATGCGCTTCCGGCTGCGTTGGAACAGGAGTTTTGATGATGATGGCCGATTTACCTTCACGGATGACTGCAATCGAGATTTCCGAACCGGGTGGCGCGCATATGCTGCGCCCCGTGCAGCGGTCCATGCCGGAGCCGGGGGAGGGACAGGTGCTGGTGCGTGTGCGGGCTGCGGGCGTCAATCGGCCCGACGTGCTGCAAAGGCAGGGAAATTATGCGCCGCCGACGGGTGCATCCGATATTCCGGGTTTGGAAATCGCAGGCGATATCGTGGCGGTTGGTGCGGGCGTGCAGCGCTTCAAGAAGGGCGATCAGGTCGTGGCGCTGCTGCCCGGCGGCGGCTATGCCGAATATGCTGTGGTGCATGAAACCAATGCGCTGCCGCTGCCCTCGGGCTATGGCTATATCGAGGCTGCGGCCATCCCTGAGACTTTTTTCACCGTCTGGCACAATGTTTTTCAACGTGGGGGCCTGAAGGAAGGCGAGACCCTGCTGATCCATGGCGGTTCGTCGGGCATCGGCACGACTGCTATCCAATTGGGCAAGGCGTTCGGAGCGACGGTGATCGTGACCGCCGGGTCCAAGGGTAAATGCGATGCCTGCGTGAAGCTCGGCGCCGATCACGCGATCAATTATCGTGACGAGGATTTCGTTACTGCCGTGAAGGAGCTGACTGGCGGGAAGGGTGCCGATGTCATTCTCGACATGGTGGGTGGCGATTATGTCGACCGCAATTATAAGGTTGCCGCCGAAGATGGCCGCATTGTGCAGATCGCGTTTTTGAACGGCGCCAAGGCGACCGCCAATTTCGCGCTGCTGATGACCAAGCGTCTGACCCATACCGGATCGACCCTGCGCGCCCGCCCGGTTGAATTCAAGGCAGAACTCGCACGCGAGCTGGAAGCAAAAGTCTGGCCGCTTCTGGCGGAGCGTCGTGTCGCGCCGGTCATGGATATGATCTTTTCCCTGAAGGATGCCTGGCGTGCCCATGAGCGCATGGAAGAGGGGCGGCATATCGGCAAGATCGTGCTCGATATCGCCTGAGAGTTTCGGCTCGTCATAGCCGCAATCGAGAAATCACGCACAGATTGTTGTGCGGGCTTCAGCGCATTCTTGCCCTGCTGCCAAAAAACCTATATATAGGCCGTGATTTCCCGGAAATTGTGGTTTTTTCCACGTCCCGCGCCACCGGAGCGGACGAACAGAAGGATTATATCTAATGGCCACTCAGCTTCTTATGCCGAAGGCAACGGCCGTCTGGCTTGTCGATAATACGGCTCTGTCGTTTGACCAGATTGCAGCTTTCTGCAAGCTGCATCCGCTGGAAGTGAAGGCGATTGCCGATGGCGAAGCCTCTCAGGGTATCAAGGGTCTCGATCCGGTCATTACAGGACAGCTTTCGCGCGAGGAAATCGCGAAGGGCGAAAAAGACCAGTATTACCGTCTGAAGCTTGCTGACCCGAAGGTTCGCGTTCCTGAAGCCAAGCGCAAGGGCCCGCGCTATACGCCGCTGTCAAAGCGTCAGGACCGTCCGAACGCGATTCTCTGGCTGGTGCGCAATCATCCCGAGCTGAAGGATGCGCAGATTTCGCGCCTGATCGGCACGACCAAGTCGACCATCGAACAGATTCGCAATCGTTCGCATTGGAACTCGGCCAATCTGACGGCGATGGACCCGGTCACGCTCGGCCTCTGCTCGCAGATCGATCTCGACATCGAAGTCGAACGCGCAGCCCGCAACCGTCCGGCTGCACCGGAATCCGACAGCACGCTGCTGCCGGCTTCGGCAACGGAAAACTTCGATTATCGCGACGAACCAGCTGCGGAAGAAGAACTCGACGCGGACAAGGTTTTCGCGAAGCTTTCGTCCCTCAAGGGCACGAACACCGACGAAGACGAAGAATAATCGTCAGGCATCCGCCTCTCGATATCTGTCAGTTGGCGCCCGGCTTTATGCCGGGCGTTTTCGTTCAGGCCGCCTTGTGTTCGGTTTTGTCCACGGGTGTTGCGTCTATCCAGCGCTCCAGAACCTGAACGTAGCGGCTTGCCGCGCTTTCGAGCGCATCCGGTGCCAGTTTGTCTGCTACATAGACGAAGAACGGCTCTGCCCATTCCAGCCCGCACCGATTGGCTGTGGCACGCAACGGAGCCATAAGATCATTCATTGGAAACAGGTTGCGTCCGCCGGGCGTATAGGCCTCGGGCACGTTGCCAGCGGTCGCGGCGATCATGATGGGCGTTCCTTCCAGTGCCCGGCCTTCCTGTTCATAAGTCACGTAAAACATGCGGGTCAGCACGGCATCCTGCCAGGCTTTTAAAAGCGGCGGCGTTGAATACCACTGGAGCGGAAATTGCAGCACGATGCGATCCGCCGCGAGAAGGCGTTGCGCTTCACGCTCGCCATCTTTGTAAAAGTCGATCCCGGTGGGATAGGCAGTCTGCATATCGACAATGTCCACTTCCGGCAGTTGGGCGGCTGCACCTGCCAGCGTGGCATTGGCTTTTGATTGCGACAAATCGGGATGAAAAAGCAAAATCAAAGTTCTGGACATCATCTGTTCCTTTCAACGGCTCCTTATGTTGGAAGGATGATGAAATCGATGCGGTAATTATTCCAATCTATTATTTATATATGTTATTATTGATTTTATGAATTTAAGGGCGCTCGATCTCAATCTTCTGGTCATTCTGGATGCACTTCTCGACGAGGCGCATGTCAGTCGCGCGGCGGATCGTCTGCATCTGACACAGCCAGCTGTGTCCAACGCCTTGCAACGCTGTCGAGCCGTCTTCGCCGATGAGTTGCTCGAACGCGGGCGCGGTTCGATGCGGCGCACGGCGCGCGCCGAAGCCTTGCGCGCGCCGTTGAAGACCTTGCTTTCCGATGTCATGGCGCTGGTCGACCCGCCGCATGTGCCATTGGCTTCGATCCGACAGACAATCAAAATCTGCATGGCCGATTATCCGGCCATCTTTGTGATCAAGCCGTTGTTGCAGGTCCTTGCTGCGGATGCGCCGGGCATCGATATCGTGGTGCAGCCGTGGCATGGCGCGGCGGCCGCAAAAGAAGCGCTGGTGAGCGGCGCAAGTGACCTTGCACTATCGGTGTTTCCAGATGCGGACGACGATCTTCAGCGCAAGCATCTGCTGGACGAGACGTACCGTGTCGTCATGCGCCGTGATCATCCAGCGGCCAGAGGGTTTACGCTCGATCACTGGCTGGCTTATCCGCACATACTGGTGTCGGGACGCGGCGACACCAACAGCCCGGCAGACAAGATTCTCGCTGAAAAGGGTTTGAAGCGGCGCATCGGTCTCGTGGTGCCCAATTTTGGCATGGTGCCGGATCTGCTGAAAAGCACGGATATGATCGCCATGCTGCCTTCGCATTGCGTTCTGGATGCGGATAGCGACCTTGTTGCCTTCCCGCCGCCTATCACAGTCAGCGGCTTTCCGTTGCATATTGCCTGGCACAAGCGCCGACAGGAGGATCAGGCGCTTCGATATATCGTGGCACAACTCAGTGCGATTCTGACGGAGCAATGAAGAAAAAACTCCGTCGAATGCAGAACATTCGACGGAGCAGAGGCTGCAGTCTTCTTGGGTGATTTCAATCCTTGAATGCGTTGTACTCGCTCATTTCCATCAGGCGGTAGAAATCGGCCAGCGTTTTGCCGCGCTCGGCGCGAAACCGGCGGCCCGCTTCGCTTGCTTCGACAATACGGTCGGTGCGGAAGGTGCGGAACGCATTGCGCAACTCGCACCAGCCGATGACGGTCCACACCTTGCCCCAGAACCACAGGCCGAGCGGGCGAATGTCGCGTTCGCTCTCGCGCGCTTCGAGGTCGCGGTAGCGGATATTGAGCACACTGCTTTCATCCACGGCGCGCTCGACAGCATCGATGATGCGGCGCTCGTCAATGCTGATTCTGGCAGTAGGGGCGTGGATCTGCGTGCCGGTGATCCGCGCACGTTCTTCCTTGGGCAGAACGGCTTCGATCTTGACCAGCGCTTCCTCGGCGCCGCGCGCCATGGATACGCCACCCCAGGCGCGGATGAGGCGCGCTCCTGCCACCAGCGCGACGATTTCATCCCGCGTGAACATCAGGGGCGGCAGCTCGAAACCCTGCCGCAATATATAGCCGACACCGGCCTCGCCATCGATCGGAACGCCGGTTGATTGCAGGTCGGATATGTCGCGATAGATCGTTCGTTCGGAGACTTCCAGCCGTTCGGCAAGCTGGCGCGCGGTGACAAGCCTGCCACCGCGCAGGTGCTGAACGATCTGGAAAAGACGGTCTGCTCTGCGCATTCCGGTTCACTCTCCGTTGCAATATTTTGTCTTGCGCTGTTCCAGATAGCGATCCGGCCAGCCCAAATCCTTGCGCAGATCTTTCGGTAAACCGTCCAGTGCCCGCTGGGTGCGGACAAAACGGCGGCGCTCATCATGCTTGCGCCGGTATTCCTTCAAGATTGCGATCAGCGGTGCGATTGCGAGTGCCATAGTTCATCTCCCTCATCCTTAGGGAAACACTATCGCACACCCCTCCTGACAGCTTTCTGTCAGGAGCAAAGCGATATTATTATGTCGCTAATATATGCCCACTGCAACAAGGGCGCGGGGTCTGCTTATGGTTTGAAGGGCGGTTCAGCCAGATAGCTGAGCGGCAGGCGACCGCCATCGGCATAGATCGTCTGGCCGGTGATGTAGCTTGCGTCCCGCGATGCGAGGAAGGAAGCGATGGATGCGATTTCCGCCGGATCGCCAATGCGGCCAAGTGGCGTTCGCGACAGGATCGTCTTTCGCGCCTCGGCGTCCGCATTCACTGCTGACAGCATATCGGTCTGGATCGAGCCGGGGCCGATGGCGTTGACGCGAATGCCCCATTTCGCCAGCGCCACGGCCATGGTGCGTGTCAGCTGACTGAGCCCGCCCTTGGAGACGGAATAGGCAAGCTGGTCCGGCAGTCCGAAAATCGCGTTGATCGATGACATATTGATAATCGTGCCCGCTTCGCCGCCAGCTTCCACACGCGCGACCATGCGTTTGGCGACGGCTTGCCCGCACAGAAATGCGCCCTTCAGATTGACGCGCATGACGCGGTCGAAATCCTCTTCCTTGAGGTCAAGAAAATCCGTCTTGTGAACGATACCGGCATTGTTGACGAGAATATCGATCTCGCCAAGATTGGTGACGGTATAGGTCATCAGATTATGGATATCGAGCTTGTCGCCGACATCCGCCGCCATGGCGCGCGCATCGCCGAATTGTTCGAGGTCTTTGACCGCCTGCAAGGTGGCCGTGTTGTCGATATCCGACAGAACGACGCTGGCGCCGTCCATGAGGAAGCGTTTTGCGATGGCATAGCCAATACCGCGGGCAGCGCCGGTGACGATGGCTACCTTGCCTTCAAGCTGCATGGTCTGTTCTCCGTTTCGCGCGGAGAGTGGACCGGCGAAAACCGCCGGTCAATAGTTTGGCTGATGCCGCTATAAAGCTCAGGCGAAGGCCATTCCGATATGGCGCTCCCGCAAAAGAGTGCTGATTTCATCGAGAACCGCCGGGTCTTCGATGGTGGCGGGCATTTTCCATGTCTCGCCATCGGCGATCTTCTGGATGGTTGAGCGCAGGATTTTGCCCGAGCGGGTCTTGGGCAGGCGCTTCACGGTCAGGGCCAGCCGGAAGGCGGCGACCGGGCCGATGGCGTCGCGAACCATGGCCACGCATTCCTTTTCGACTTCGTGCGGATCGCGGTCGATATTAGATTTCAGCACCAGAAAACCGCAAGGCGCTTGCCCCTTTACGGGATCGGAAATGCCCAGCACCGCGCATTCCGCCACATCGGGATGACCGGAAAGGACCTCTTCCATCGCGCCGGTGGACAGGCGATGGCCCGCGACATTGATGATGTCGTCGGTCCGGCTCATGATATAGAGATAGCCGTCGCTATCCATATATCCGGCATCGGCGGTTTTATAATAGCCGGGGAACTCCGCGAGATAGGCTTTCCTGAAGCGTTCATCGGCATTCCACAGCGTCGGCAGGCAGCCGGGCGGCAGTGGCAGCTTGATCAGGATATTGCCGAGCTGGCCGCGTTCCACCTCATGGCCTTCATCATCCAGCACGCGGATATCGTAGCCCGGAAGGCAGACCGCAGGCGATCCGTATTTCGTTTCCAGAAGGCCGAGACCAAGCGGATTGGCTACCATCGGCCAGCCGCTTTCGGTCTGCCACCAATGGTCAAGCACCGGGCGTCCGATCAGGTTCTCCGCCCAGTGGATTGTGTCCGGATCGGCGCGTTCGCCTGCCAGAAACAGCGCACGGAATTTCGACAGGTCATAGTTGCGGACGAAATTCCCGTCGGCATCTTCCTTCTTGATGGCGCGCAGCGCCGTCGGCGCGGTGAACATCACCTCCACGCCATGTTCGGCGATGATGCGCCAATAGGTGCCCGCATCCGGCGTGCCAATGGGCTTGCCTTCGAACAGGATCGTCGTGGCGCCTGCGAGCAGCGGCGCATAGACGATATAGGAGTGGCCAACCACCCAACCAACATCCGAAGCGGCCCAGAAGACCTGCCCCGGCTCCACGCCGAAGACGTGTTTGAGCGACCAGGCCAGCGCCACCATGTGCCCGCCATTGTCGCGCACCACGCCCTTTGGCTCGCCGGTGGTGCCGGATGTATAGAGCACATAAAGCGGATCGGTCGCGGCGACTGGCGTGCAGGGCACGTGTCGGCCCCGCGCGGCGTCCACAGCAGCCGTGTAATCGATGTCGCGCCCTTCAACCGGGGTATGGGCATGCTGCTCGCGCTGCAGAATGATGCAATGGCCGACCTTGTGGTGGGCGGATGCAATGGCTTTGTCGAGCATGTCCTGATAAGGCACCACGCGCGTCGGCTCGATGCCGCAGGAACCGGCAATGATCATCACCGGCTTGGCATCGTCGATGCGCGTTGCAAGTTCATTGGCGGCGAAACCGCCGAAAACGACGGAATGCACAGCGCCTATGCGCGCCGATGCAAGCATGGCAACTGCCGCTTCCGGCACCATCGGCATATAGATCAGAACGCGGTCGCCCTTCTTCACGCCATTGTCCAGCATGACGGCGGAGAGCGCCTCCACTTCCTCCAGCAATTCGCTATAGGTGAACTTGCGCACCTTGCCGGTGACGGGGCTTTCATAGATCAGCGCCAGTTGATTGCCGCGCCCATTGGCGACATGGCGGTCGAGCGCATTGTAACAGGTGTTGCATTCCGCACCGGTGAACCAGCGGCCATAGACGCCTTCGTCGCCTGCAAAAACCTGATCCCAGGGCTTGAACCAGTCGATCGCCTCTGCGGCTTCCGCCCAGAACCGTTCAGGATCGGCCTGCCATGCGGCATAGGTCTCGGCATATTTCGAAGTCATGCTGTTCCTCCCAGAAACACGCACCGCGCACCGCCCGCATGACGGACGTTCCAAGGTGCGATTTTTCATCCGATGTCAGCGCGAGCGCGGCCTCCTCAGACCGGCATCCTCCCGGATTTCTCCGTGCGCTTTCATCTCCTCCATCCTTAATTTACGCCGAGCCGTGAAGCTTCGTCCATGGGACTTAAGATGAAGATTGGAATAGAACAAGAAGACTTGCAGCTCGCAAGCGCCTGCGTCACAAGGAGGGGAGAGGTGTCGCCCGTGACCAAAGTTTTGCCTGTGCTGCTTGTCCTTTTGATGGGAATGCACATCATCAAACCGCTCGGCCTGCCGGGATTGAAGCGTCGCGGCGATTTCTGGAAAATTGCCGTCATCGCCATATTCGTCATGGCGCTGGCTGTCGGTTTTCATTTCCACGAATCATGAAAAAGCCCGGCCCAAAACCGGGCTTATCCTTTCTATCGCTGCCCTGAAAAAAATCAGGCTGCCTGTTCTAGTTCTTTTTTCCAGCCGCCGGTTGCGGCAAGGCCGTTCATGCGGGCGCGGTGGGTGAAGGCACGCTGACCGGCGGCGACGTTCTCCGGCTTGCCACCCCACGCTTCGAGGGCTGCCGCCTGCAAGGCGCGTCCGTAAGAAAATGTCATTTTCCACGGCATGTCGTAAGCTTCATTCATGGCCGAGAGATGCGCTGTCGCCTCTTCGCCCGTCTGACCGCCGGACAGGAAGGCGATGCCCGGAACTGCGGCGGGAACGGTGTTGAGGAAGCAACGCACGGTCTTTTCAGCCACTTCCTCGACCGACGCCTTGCGCGCATTCTTGCCATCGAGAACCATGTTCGGCTTCAGGATCATGCCTTCCAGCTTGACGCGGGCGTCATAAAGCTCGGCAAAAACCGTCTTTAGAACCAGCTCGGTCACTTCATAGCAGCGGTCGATGCTGTGATCGCCCGGCTTGCCATCCATCAGGACTTCCGGCTCGACAATCGGCACAATTCCAGCTTCCTGACAAAGCGCAGCATAGCGCGCCAGCGCCTGTGCATTCTGCCTGACCGCGCCCCATGTCGGCAAAGCGTCGGAAATTGATATGACGCCGCGCCATTTGGCGAAACGCGCCCCCAGGCCGTGATATTCGTTCAGGCGTTCGCGCAGGCCATCCAGACCTTCGGTGATAGTCTCCCCGGGGAAACCAGCCAGAGGCTTCGCGCCCGCATCGACCTTGATGCCCGGAATCGAGCCCGCATTGCGGATGATGTCGTTGAGCGGCGTGCCGTCCTTGGCTTTCTGGTGGATGGTCTCATCGTAAAGAATGACGCCGGAAATATAGTTCTTCATCGCATCGTCGGCGCGGAACAGCATCTCGCGGTAGTCGCGGCGCGTCTCTTCCGTGGATGCCAGATTGATGGAATCGAAGCGCTTCTTGATGGTTCCGGAGCTCTCGTCAGCAGCCAGAATGCCCTTTCCGGAAGCGACCAGGGCAATCGCAATATCTTCAAGACGTTCGGTCATTCGTAAGCTCCTCTTCAGAACCGGCCGACTGGAGTTCGCCTCGGTCGGCATCGGAAATTGATGACTTATCGCCGATGGCAGAAGTGTCCGGTAAAAAGATGGCATGCGCAACTGATTGAAACGATTGAAAATTTTTTAAACGATTTAGACTGGACATGTTTTCTTGTCGCCAGTCGAACGAGGCCGGTTCAAGGTTTTTACGGTGAGGGGTTTCATCTGGGCGACAAGACCCCATGTAACGATAACCTGCCGTTCTCATCGCCCAACGCCTCCGAGGAGAAGACATGCGCGCCGCTCATCTTAGCCTGTTATTTGCTCTCGCCGCATCGGTTACATCTATTCCGATGCAATCCGCCTGGTCCGCCAGCATCAATGCGGGCGACCGCGAAACCAAGGCCGAAGCGCCATTCACCGTCACAAGTGTTGCGGAGTTCAACACGCCGTGGGCAATTGCGTTCCTGCCCGATGGCCGTCTGGTCGTGACGGAAAAACCCGGAAAGATTTTCATTGTCACAGAGATGGGTAGAAAGTCCGAAGTTGCGGGCGTGCCCAAGGTTGCCTTTGGCGGGCAGAACGGTTTGCTCGACATAGAGGCTGCGCCGGATTTCGCGAAGAGCAAGGCGCTTTATTTCACCTATAACGAACCTGCGGACGGCGGCAGCAGCGTGGTGCTGGCGCGGGCGAGACTGGCAGAGAGCGGCGACAAGGCCACGCTTGAAGACCTGACCACGCTGTGGAAGCAGGATGTGGTCGCCAAGGGCGGTCAGCCGGGCGGAAAGATCGCCTTCGCACCGGACGGCAAGCATTTGTTTCTCACGGTCGGGGACCGTATGCAGCCTGCCACAGCGCAGGATGACAAGGCCCCGATGGGCAAGATTCTCCGCATGAATCTGGACGGGTCCGTGCCGCAAGATAATCCCAATGCGGGGGAGGGTGGCATTCGCGGCCTGACCTGGACGACCGGTCACCGCAATCCTTATGGGCTGGCCTTCGCGCCCGATGGCACGCTGTGGGAACACGAGATGGGGCCGCGCGGCGGCGACGAGTTCAATCTGATCAAACCCGGCCTCAATTATGGCTGGCCGGTGGTTTCCAATGGCGACAATTACAGCGGCAGGCCGATCCCGCGCCACAGCACGCGCCCGGAATTCGAAGCGCCGCGGGTCTACTGGAATCCGGTGATTTCGCCGGGCGGTCTGACCTTCTACAAGGGTAATTTGTTCAAGGCGTGGGACGGTTCCGCCCTGATCGCCGGTCTTTCTTCGATGGCGCTGGTGCGTGTCGCTTTCGACAGCAAGGGCCAGCCGGACGAAGCCGAGCGCTTCGATATGGGCAATCGCATCCGCGACGTGGCCGTTGGTCCAGACGGCGCGATCTGGCTGATCGAGGATGATGATCCCGGACGCCTATTAAAACTGACGCCGAAATCTTGAACTGAAAAAGGCCCCGTTTCCGGGGCCTTTGATTTGTTCTTCCGCATTGTCCTGCGCATCGAAGCGGGATCAGAAATCAGTCTAGTGGACTGATTTCCCCGCGTAGGCGCTTCGCACTTTTGCTGGAAATGCTTTATTTCTTCAACACATCGACGCCCGGAAGCGGCTTGCCTTCCATCCATTCCAGGAAAGCGCCGCCTGCGGTCGAGATATAGGTGAAGTCGTCGGCCACACCGGCATGGTTCAGCGCCGCGACCGTATCACCGCCGCCGCCGACCGAAACGAGCTTGCCAGCCTTGGTGCGGGCCGCGACATGCTTGGCGGTCTTGACCGTCGCGGTGTCGAACGGGCGCAGTTCGAATGCGCCGAGCGGGCCGTTCCAGACCAGCGTTGCCGCATCGTCGATGGCCGAGGCGATCAGATCGGTGGACAACGCACCTGCGTCGAGGATCATGCCATCGCTTGGTACAGCGTCGACGCCATAGGTCTTGTTCGGCGTATCGGCGGCAAAGTGCCAGCCCACAACCGCATCGACCGGCAGGATGATGGCGCATTTGGTGGTTTCGGCCTTGGCCATGATTTCACGCGCCGTATGGGCGAGGTCATGTTCGCAAAGCGACTTGCCGACATCGTGGCCCTGTGCCGCGAGGAACGTATTGGCCATGCCGCCACCGATCACCAGCGCATCGACTTTTTCGATAAGGTTCGAAAGAAGGTCGAGCTTGGTCGAGACCTTGGCGCCGCCGACAATGGCGACAACCGGACGGGCCGGATTACCGAGGCCCTTTTCCAGCGCTTCCAACTCGGCCTGCATGGCGCGACCGGCAAAAGCAGGCAGGACATGGGCCAGACCTTCGGTCGAGGCATGGGCGCGGTGGGCAGCCGAAAACGCGTCATTGACGTAGAGATCGCCATTGGCGGCCAGCGCCTTGACGAATTCTGGATCGTTCTTTTCCTCGCCCTTGTGGAAACGGGTGTTTTCCAGAAGCAGAACGTCACCGTCCTTCAGCGCATCGACAGCGGCCTTGGCCTTGTCACCGATGCTGTCTTCCGCGAAATGGACGCCCCGACCAGAAATATGGGGCCCGAGCACCTTGGCGAGCGGCTTCACGACATGCTTCAGCGAATTTTCGTCGGAGGCAACGCCTTTCGGGCGACCGAAATGGGCGAGCAGAATGACCTTTGCGCCCTTCTTCGACAGTTCGGCAATCGTTGGAACGATGCGCTCGATGCGGGTGAGGTCGGTCACCTGTCCGTCGGCCATTGGCACGTTGAGGTCAACGCGGACCAGAACGCGTTTGGATTTGACGTCGGCGTCGTCGAGAGTGCGGAAACCCATAAGTTTTCTCCCTGGCTTGTTCCGGCGCGTGGTGAAGCCTTATCGCTCTGACAGTTTGGCTTAACCAGGCAGACGCTGGAACAGGGTTGGATAATCGGTAACAAGCCCGTCTTCATCGACGGGTAGATCGGCGGTGAAAGAGCGGTCCGCCGCCGCGTAACGATAGAGCCTGCCTTCTTCCAGACAGCGGTAACGCTGGCTGTCGCGGAGGGGCTGAAAACTGTCGAACGGCACATAAAGCATGTCCAGCTGAACGGTGCCGCTTTCCGGTGTCAGGCCAAGCCTGCGTATTGGCAGTGTGTTGGTGAAGGGCGTTCCTGCCAGATCGATGTCGATGCAGCCGTCGAATTCCGGCAAAGGCTCGCCAGTCATCGACTGCCAATGGCCCTCGCCATCGGAGGAGAATTCCAGCTTCTGGCCGGATGTGGTTTCGATAAGGAAATGAAGAACGCGCCAGGTGCTGTCGCAGTCGATGCTGTAGCGGACACCGTAAGCATCGCCGCCGCGATTGCCGATCACCACGCTTTCGGCATGAATATTGCGGCCCGCGGGCGCAAGATTCAAATGTTCGAGCCCTTCTCCTTCCAGCGGACGCCAGCGGGCGACAGTGGGGAGAAGGGCGCGAAACATAGTCAGGCCACGGGGCTTAGATCAGCTTGCCGAGAGCGACGGCGGTGTCGCCCATACGGTTGGAGAAGCCCCATTCATTGTCGTACCACGACAGGATACGAACCATGGTGCCGTCCATGACCTTGGTCTGGTCCATGTGGAAGACCGAGGAATGCGGATCGTGGTTGAAGTCGTGCGAGACAAGCGGCTCGTCCGTGTAGCCGAGGATGCCCTTGAGGCGGCCATTGGCGGCTGCTCGGATCGCGTCGTTGATTTCCTGCACGGTGGTCGAACGCTTGGCAATGAAGGTCAGGTCAACGACCGAGACATTCGGGGTCGGGACGCGGATAGCGACGCCGTCCAGCTTGCCCTTCAGTTCCGGCAGCACGAGACCAACAGCCTTGGCTGCACCCGTCGAGGTCGGGATCATGGAGAGCGCTGCCGCGCGGGCGCGGTAGAGATCCTTGTGCATGGTGTCCAGCGTCGGCTGGTCGCCCGTATAGGAGTGGATCGTGGTCATGAAGCCCTTTTCGATGCCGATGGCATCATTGAGGACCTGTGCCACCGGCGCAAGGCAGTTGGTGGTGCACGACGCGTTGGAGATGACCTGATGCTCTTTGGTGAGCTTGTCGTGATTGACGCCATAAACGACTGTCAGGTCAGCGCCGTCGGCAGGAGCCGAAACGATGACGCGCTTGGCGCCAGCTTCCAGATGCATTGCCGCCTTGTCACGCGCGGTGAAAATGCCGGTGCATTCCAGCGCGATGTCGACGCCTTCTTCCTTCCACGGCAGTTCGGTCGGGTTGCGAACGGCGTGCACCTTGATCGGACCATAGCCGACGTCGATGCTGTCGCCAGCGACCTTCACTTCCTTGGGGAAACGGCCGTGGACGCTGTCATAGCGCAGAAGATGCGCATTGGTTTCCACCGGGCCGAGATCGTTGATCGCGACGACCTGAATGTCGGTGCGGCCCGATTCCACGATGGCGCGGAGAACATTGCGGCCAATGCGGCCAAAACCGTTGATTGCGACGCGAACTGCCATTTTCTGTAAATCTCCCGATAGGATACTGCACTTGCAGTGCTTCATAATTCAGTCAGTGCCGGGCATTCGGACAAATCCCGCGCGGCACTGACCGGAAACTTAAACGCCGGCGTTTTTGAGACGCCGGCGTTCAAAAAATCATGCTGCGGCGTTGAGCTTCTTTTCCGCGGCTGCAACGGCGTGTTCTGCCGTGATGCCGAAGTGCTTGTAGAGATCGTTGATCTCACCCGAAGCGCCGAAGCCCTTCATGCCGATGAAAATGCCGTCTTCGCCGATGAAGCGCTCCCAGCCGAGCGAGATTGCCGCTTCGATGGCAAGCTTGACCGGCGCATTGCCGATGGTTGCCTGCTTGTAGGCGTCGCTCTGGCCTTCGAACAGTTCGAAGCACGGCACCGAGACCACGCGTGTGGCAATACCCTTGCCTTCGAGAAGGTCGCGGGCCTTGAGCGCGATTTCCACTTCCGAGCCCGTGGCGAAGATCGTCACCTTGGCGTCGTCGCTGGCGGTCGCCAGTTCGTAAGCGCCGTAAGCGGAGAGGTTTTCTTCGCGATGCTCGGTGCGCACGACCGGCAGGTTCTGACGGGTCAGGGCCAGCGTCGACGGGGTTTTGGTCGACTGCAGGGCGATCTGCCAGCATTCCGCCGTTTCCACAGCGTCAGCCGGACGGAAGACATTGTGGTTCGGAATGGCGCGCAGTGCTGCCAGATGTTCGACCGGCTGGTGGGTCGGGCCGTCTTCGCCCAGACCGATGGAATCATGCGTCATGACATAGATGACGCGGATGCCCATCAGCGACGACAGACGCATGGCCGGACGCGCATAATCCGAGAAGGTCAGGAAGGTGCCGGAATAAGGGATCAGGCCGCCATGCAGCGTGATACCGTTCATGGCTGCCGACATGCCGAGTTCGCGGATGCCGTAATGGACATAACGGCCGCCGTAGTTTTCCGGCGTCACTGCCTTGGTCTGGCTGGTCTTGGTGTTGTTCGAACCGGTGAGATCGGCAGAGCCGCCGATGGTTTCCGGTACGACGCCGTTGATGACTTCCAGCGCCATTTCCGAAGACTTGCGGGTGGCGACCTTCGGCTTTTCAGCAGAAAGCTTCTTCTTGTATTCGACGATGGCCGCATCGAAACCGGCAGGCAGATCGCCACGCATGCGGCGTTCGAATTCTGCGCGGGTTTCCGCGTCGGCAGCGGCGAAGCGCTTTTCCCATTCCTGGCGCTTCTTGGCGGCGTTGAGGCCAGCCACGCGCCATGCGTCCAGAACTTCAGCCGGAACGACGAAAGGTTCTGCCGACCAGCCGAGCGCCTTGCGGGTGGCTGCGATTTCTTCCGCGCCGAGCGGCGAGCCATGCACCTTGTTGGTGCCGGCCTTGTTCGGTGCGCCAAAACCAATGGTCGTCTTGCAGGCGATCAGGGTCGGCTTGTCGGAAACCTTGGCCAGTTCGATGGCCTTGGCGATGGCTTCCTGATCGTGACCGTCAACAGCCAAGGTGTTCCAGCCGGAAGCAGCGAAACGGGCTGGCTGGTTGGTGTTGTCGGCCATCGAGATCGGGCCGTCGATGGAAATGTTGTTGTCGTCCCAGAAGGCGATCAGCTTGTTGAGCTTCAGGTGACCGGCCAGCGAGATGGCTTCCTGGCTGATGCCTTCCATGAGGCAGCCGTCGCCGACAAGCACATAGGTGTAGTGGTTGACGAGGCTATCGCCGAACTGTGCGTTCAGGATGCGTTCGGAGAGCGCCATGCCAACGGCATTGGCAATGCCCTGGCCGAGCGGGCCGGTCGTCGTTTCGATGCCGGCAGCATGGCCGTATTCCGGGTGACCGGCGGTACGCGAGCCGAGCTGGCGGAAATTCTTGATTTCATCGATGGTGATGTCTTCGTAGCCCGAAAGATAGAGCAGCGAATAAAGCAGCATCGAGCCGTGACCGGCTGACAGCACGAAACGGTCGCGATCCGGCCAATGCGGGTTCTGCGGGTCGTGCGAAAGGAAACGGGTATAAAGCGTCGTCGCTATGTCAGCTGCGCCCATCGGCAGGCCGGGGTGGCCGGAATTGGCTTTCTCAACCGCGTCCATCGAGAGGAAGCGAATTGCGTTGGCCAACTGATTTTGTTTGTCGGAATTGCTCATGGTCTCAGCCGTCTTTCCATGGGAGGGTTTAACGGGGTTGCGGCGATGCCTTTTGGCTGAGCACGAATGGCGCCGAAAACCGTCCTCCGTTTTTCGGGTCCGTACTCCAGAAGGCACCGGGACACATAGCACCTGCGCATGAGGAGTCAATAAATGCGTGGCTTTTGGGCAATAAACTGTCTGCGACTAATCGATTGAGTTCTGTGGAAAGCAGCCCGATAATCGCTCAAAAGCCATTTTTGCACCGATTAACGGTGCATGAAAGCTCATATGGACACCTCATTTGTTGCTTATCCGGCGGTCGATTATTACAATCTTTTCAAAGAGGCCTGTCCGGCAGACGCGATTCGATGCCGTTGAATGGCATCAGAAAGGACATGGATGGCACCCGAAGCGACCCTCAGGCAAGTTTTGGAACGGCTGGAAAAAGCACTCAACACGCTCGAAGGCGCGGTTGATCTGCGGCTGGACAAGGAAGGCGATTTCGCCGAAGCCGAGGAAGAGGTGCAGCGCATGAATGCTGACCGCAGCCGTCTCGCTCAGGAACTCGACCAGTCCGAAGCCCGTGCAGAGCGGCTTGAAGCTGCCAACCGCGAAGTGTCGCGGCGCCTTGTCACGGCGATGGAAACCATTCGCGCCGTTCTGGATCGATAGGAGGCTATCATAGCGACCGTTACCGTAACCATCGATGGCAAGGCTTATCGCATGGCGTGCGATGAGGGGCAGGAAGAGCACCTCAGCGGACTTGCCGACCGTTTCGATCAATATGTCACGCATCTCAAATCGTCGTTCGGAGAGATCGGCGATTTGCGCCTGACCGTCATGGCCGGGATCATGGTGATGGACGAGATGGCCGAGATGCAGAAGCGCATCAATGGTCTGGAAAGCGAAGTCGAGACGCTGCGCCGCGCGCGTGATGAAGCGCTCGGGCGCGCCGACAGCAACGATGCGGCGCTAACCGGCATACTGTCGGATGTCGCGTCGCGTCTGGAACAGGTGGCGTCCCGCATTGCGCCACGCGCCAGTTCATAAGCTAAGCGCTTTCTGAATTTTCTGAAAAGATTTCGCGGTGAAAGCCTCGCAGCCTCTGGCGCAGCCCGTTGCGAGCGACTATATTCATCAGCGGCGTACTGCGCTTCCCGACAGGTGTAACAGCATCCCCGGGGCCTTATTGATCTCTAAGGGAACTGTCCCTGTGAAGGCTTGCGGGCTTTCGCATATGGTGCCCACCTACTTTGTAGGTTCCCGGGATCAATCACTACCATCGGTTGTCGTGGTCGCCGCTTTCCTTTCATCTTGCAATGCGTATGAAAATCCAGTCCTCAAGACTTGATCTGTGCTACGCATTGCCCGTAAACATGCGATAAACCTTAATTATTCGCATGTTCCGATGGAATCTCCCCAAGTTGCACCGCCCCAAAAGCCGCGCCCATTTGAAAGACTGTCGGTCGCCGTGCCGGTGGCTTTCGCCTATGGCCTGATTTTATACATGCTGATCTGGTCCGGTGCGGCTGACGATGAGATGCCGTTCTTTGCCGGGCTTATGCTGCTGCCGATGGCGGTGGCAAGCCTCGCATCCAGTCTGGCCGACCCGCGTGCCGAAAAAGACCTGTGGCGGCATGTCCGCATGGGCTGGGCCATCATAGGCGGGCTGGTCGTTGTCAGCATGGTGCTGTTCCACGAAGCGGGCATCTGCGTGGTGATCGCTGCGCCCTTCTTCGTGGTGTTCTCGACACTCGGCTCGACATTGACGCTGTGGATCATCCGCAAGCTCCGCTCGCGCCGTTCGACAATGCTGGTGGTCGCCCTGCCGCTGGCCGTCTTTCCGGCAGAGCTTCAGTTTTCCTATGCCCCGCATGACGGGTCGGTGACGACGGTGATCGATATTGCCGCACCGCCGGAAGTGGTGTGGAAGCAGACCGTCGAAATCCGCAATGTGCGCGCCGATGAACTGTCCTGGACATTCAGCCATGGTATTGTGGGCGTGCCGCAGCCGGTCGATGCGCGCATCGAAGGGGAGGGCGTGGGCGCCGTGCGCCAGTTGCAATGGACGCGCGGGGTGACTTTTCAGGAGATCGTGACGCAGTGGGAGGAAAACCGCCTGCTGGCCTGGGATTTCCGCTTCGGCCCGGGCTCCATTCCCGCAGCCGTCGAAGCCCATATCAAGGTGAACAGCAGCTATCTTCAACTGGCCAATGGCGACTACCGGCTGGAGCCTCTGCCCGATGGCCGCACCCGCCTGACGCTGACCACGCATTATCGCATCGCAACGCCGATCGACTTCTATTGCGACCTGTGGGGCAAGGTGTTTCTCAATGATTTTCATGGCGTCGTGCTGAAGGTGATCCGTGACCGGTCGGAGCGGATTGCCGACGCTGTCTGATCCATCACTTGACGGATCGTCTCATTGCGGTTCCACTGTTACAGTCGGATTATGCAAATGGAGAGGTTTTGGGGATGGCAGCAGCGGCTCCGGATGGCAGTCAGGAAAAACAGGCGCTCAGGCGTGCCGTGCTTGCCCGCCGCGATGCGCTGGAACCCCGTTACCAGTATGAAGCCTCGCTCGCGGCTGCGAAACACGGCGAAGAGGCGCTGGTCATTCCCAAGGGAACGCTCGTGGCGGGCTATTGGCCGATCCGCTCTGAAATTGATCCGCGTCCGCTTCTGTCCGTCCTGCGCGGCAAGGGCGCAAGGCTCTGCCTGCCGGTGGTGCTGGACAAGGAAACCATTGCCTTCCGCGAGTTTCTGCCCGATGCGCAGCTTGTGCAGACAGGGTTCGGCACGATGGGTCCCGATGCACGAGCGCCGCTGGTGGACCCGACCATCATGCTGATGCCACTTGCCGGTTTCGACCCGCGCGGGCATCGTCTGGGCTATGGTGCGGGACATTATGATCGCGCGCTGGCACGGTTTGCCGAACGTGGTTTGCAGCCCTTGCTCATTGGCATGGCCTATGATTGTCAGCAAGTGGAGCATGTGCCCGACGAGCCGCACGATATCGCGCTCAACCAGATACTGACGGAGAGCGGCTTGCGTTCGCTGGGCGCAGGCTTATAAGGCTCATCTCATGAGATTGCTTTTTCTTGGTGACATGGTGGGCCGGTCGGGGCGCACGGCAGTTTATGAAAAGCTGCCGGGGCTGATTTCCGATCTGAAGCTGGACTTCGTGATCGTCAACGGCGAGAACGCCGCGGGCGGTTTTGGCATTACCGAAGAGATTTTTCATGAAACGATCCGCGCTGGCGCGGATGTCGTGACCACCGGCAATCACGTCTGGGATCAGCGCGAGGCGCTCGATTTCTCCAAGCGCGAGGACCGCTTCCTACGCCCGGCCAATTTTCCGAAAGGAACGGCAGGCAAGGGCGAGGGACTTTACATCGCCAGGAACGGCGCGCGCGTGCTCGTGTCCAATGTCATGGGGCGCGTCTTCATGCATCCCGATCTGGATGATCCGTTTATCGCGGCGGAGAAGATCCTTGAAGCCTGTCCGCTGGGCGAGCAGGCCGATGCCGTGTTCTTCGATTTCCATGCGGAAGCAACCAGCGAAAAGCAGTGCTTCGGCCATTTCGTCGATGGCCGTGCGAGTGCTGTCGTCGGCACGCACACGCATGTGCCGACCGCCGATTGCCAGATCTTGCGCAATGGCACGGCCTATATGTCGGATGCGGGCATGTGCGGCGATTACGATTCGTCACTTGGTATGGACAAGGAAGAGCCGCTCAACCGCTTTCTGTCCAAGGTGCCGAAGGGGCGTTTTGAAGCAGCCAATGGTCCGGCGACCATTTGCGGTGTCGGTATTGAAATCTCCGACCGCACCGGCCTTGCCGAAAAGGCAGCACCTTTGCGCATCGGCGCGCGTCTGGAAGAAACTATCCCGGAATTCTGGCGCTAGAGCGGTTCCAGCGACGATTGAGTCGTCGCAACCGCGCTAGCTAATTGTTTTCGGCGCACATCTTATCCGAAAACCGCTTTGCACTTTTCGGGATGTGCTTTAACCGACAATCGCAAAGGAATCGCGCATCTTGCCGGAGGCCGTTCTGACCGGGCGGTGGCCAATCCATTGCACATGACGGGCGAGAATGGCGGCGGCGTGGTCGATGTCGTTCTTGCGCAGGGCATCGAGAATCGCCCGGTGATCGTGATCGGTGCGTGCTTCCCACTCCGACCGCCAGGTCGCAAACAGAAACCGCGCGCTGGCCGCATGCAGATCGTCAATGGCGGCAAGCAGGCGTGGCATCCGGCATGGTTCCAGAATGAGCCGGTGAAAGCGCCGGTTGGCGTCTTCCCAGCTTCGCACGTCCCGTGATTTGTCGCCGTCGAGCGTGGCGCGTTCGGCAGCATCAAGCGTGGCGCGGGTGATGTGCGCCGCCGCATGCCGTAAAGCCAGCACTTCGAGCGCTGCGCGCATTTCCGCCACTTCGCGAATCTCGCCAATGTCGAAGGAGGCGACGCGCACACCCCGGCGCGGCTCCGAAACGGCCAGCCCCTGCGCTTCCAGCCGCCGAAACGCCTCACGCACCGGCACATGGCTGGTCTGGAACTCTTCGGCGATGTGATCCTGCCGCAATTTGGTGCCCGGCTCGATTTCCCCTTCGATGATACGGTCAGCCAGAACCCGGCTGATACGGGCAGCGATGGTCTCGTTCGGGGCCTTCGGGGATGGGGCTTGCGGGCGTTGATTCATGATTTTATCGATAAGCTGCTTTGTCGCCCGGGTCGAGCCTTATTGAATTTTTTGACAGGTGAGGGCCTCGATCCGCGCTTTTGCTGGACGAATGAGGCTCAATTCCTTATAACGCCGCCATTCTGCACGGAAAGCATTGTGGCCGGACTTGCGGCCCCGCTTGTGTGATACTCTCTGCGTGAGATTGTTTGTTCATGCGTAACGCTTTTCCGTGCGCGACGATTAGAACAGAACAGGGGTGCCATGGCTGGCCATTCACAGTTTAAGAACATCATGCACCGCAAGGGCCGTCAGGACGCCGTGCGGTCGAAAATGTTTTCCAAGCTCGGACGCGAGATTACCGTCGCCGCCAAGCAGGGTCTGCCTGACCCGACGATGAATCCGCGCCTGCGTCTGGCGATTCAGAACGCCAAAGCGCAGTCGATGCCGAAAGATAACATTGAGCGCGCCATCAAGAAGGCCGCCGGCAATGACGGCGAAAACTATGATGAAGTGCGCTATGAGGGCCGCGGCCCCGGTGGCGTTTCGGTTATCGTTGAAGCGCTGACCGACAATCGCAACCGCACCGCGTCCAACGTCCGCGCAGCCTTCACCAAGTCTGGTGGCGCGCTGGGCGAAACCGGTTCGGTTTCCTTCATGTTCGATCGCGTTGGCGAAATCGTCTACAAGTCCTCTGTCGGCGATGCCGACAAGGTCATGGAAGCGGCTATCGAAGCTGGTGCCGAGGATGTGCAATCCGGCGAAGAAGAACACGTCATCATCTGCGCATTCGAAGATATCGGCGAAGTGTCGAAGGCGCTTGAAGCTGCTCTTGGCGAGGCCGAATCGATCAAGACGATCTGGAAGCCACAGACCAATACCGAGCTGGACGAAGAAAAGGCCCGCTCCGTTCTCAAGCTTCTCAACACGCTGGAAGA
This sequence comes from Ochrobactrum sp. C6C9, assembly GCF_022627935.1. Classification (NCBI taxonomy): domain Bacteria; kingdom Pseudomonadati; phylum Pseudomonadota; class Alphaproteobacteria; order Hyphomicrobiales; family Brucellaceae; genus Ochrobactrum; species Ochrobactrum sp. C6C9. The sequence continues at coordinate 141,513 of NZ_JABXGB010000007.1, forward strand.
CGATGACGACGTGCAGAACGTCTACACCAACTTCGAAGTCAGCGACGAAGTGATGGAAAAGCTCAGCGCCTGATTATAGCCGCTCATGCACTATCGAAGCTCCCGGTCAAAACACAAGTTTGTCCGGGAGTTTTTTATTGCCTGCTTCTGGCAAAGTGCAGGCAATAAAAAACCCCGCCGAAGCGGGGTTTTCCGAATAGGTAACCTGGTATTAGATGCCGAGGTTGCCGAAACGGTTCTTGAACTTCGTAACGCGACCGCCGCGATCGAGCAGGGTCTGCGAACCGCCAGTCCAGGCCGGATGGGTGGTCGGGTCGATATCGAGGTTCATCGTATCGCCTTCTTTGCCCCAGGTCGAACGGGTCTGGTATTCGGTGCCATCGGTCATCACGACCTTGATGGTGTGGTAGTCGGGATGGATATTGGCTTTCATCTTCTCAATCCTGATAGTCTGGCCTGAAAGTCTGGAAGAAAAGCGCAGCCTGAATGTCAAAACTGCGGCACTTTCGCCCAATGGCATTTACGAAGACCCATCACCCGCAGGTGACGGCTTCCAAAAGGGTTGCCGAGCCTATACATCAGGCGCACGGCAATAACAAGGGCACAATCTCAAGAATGGCCGATCATAATAATCCAACTGGTGTGAATCCGGAATCGAATGCAGACGAGGCGCGCAAGCGCCGCTCCCTCAAGCCTCTGCGGCGCATGGTTCCGTTCGTCGCCCGCTATAAGCTGCTGGTTATCGGCGCTCTCTTTTCGCTGGTTCTGGCCGCCGTCACGACGCTCGCAGTGCCGGTCGCGCTGCGCCGCATGATCGATCACGGCTTCACCGGCGCCAACGCCATTTTCGTAAACAATTATTTCGGGATGCTGGTGCTGCTGGCGCTGGTTCTGGCGGTTGCGTCGGGGCTGCGTTACTTCTTCGTGATCTCTCTGGGTGAACGGGTCGTGGCCGATTTGCGCAATGCGGTCTTCGCGCATGTGACAGCGCTTTCGCCGGAATTCTTCGACCGGTCGCAGTCTGGCGAAATCGTGTCGCGGCTTTCCGCCGATACGACACAGATCAAATCGGTGGTGGGTGCCACCGCGTCGGTCGCGCTGCGCAATGTCATTTTGGGTGTCGGCGCACTGGCCATGATGGTTGTCACAAGCCCGAAACTCTCCGTGCTGGTGATTGCAGCCATTCCGGTGATCGTCGTACCGCTGATCGCTTTCGGGCGTTCCGTGCGCCGCCGCTCGCGTTTGACGCAGGATATGCTCGCCAATGCCAATGCCTATGCCAGCGAGCAGATTGGCGCGATGCGCACCTTGCAGGCCTTCACCAATGAAAACATGGTGGTCGGGCGGTTTGCCCATGCCGTGGAAAACGCCTATCAGGCGGCGCGCTCGTCCATCAAGGCGCGGGCGGTGCTGACGGCCTTCGCCATCTTTCTGATTTTTTCCAGCGTGGTTGCGGTGCTGTGGTTCGGCTCGCGCGATGTTTTGTCCGGCACCATGTCGCCGGGCACGCTCGGTCAGTTCGTGCTCTATGCGGTTTTCGCGGCCAGCGCCTTCGGCGCCCTCTCGGAAGTCGGCGGTGAACTGGCGCAGGCGGCCGGTGCAACAGAGCGTCTGGCTGAAATTCTGGATGAAGACCCGGACATTTCAGCGCCTCGCAATCCGGTTTCCTTGCGGGAGCCGGCGCGTGGTGAGATCGTCTTCGATGACGTTTATTTCTCCTATCCGACGCGCCCTGATGCGCCATCGCTGAATGGCGTGAGCTTTGCGGTCAAACCCGGCGAAACGGTTGCCATTGTCGGCCCGTCCGGTGCGGGGAAGAGCACGGTGTTTTCGCTGGTGATGCGTTATTATGATCCGCAGTCCGGCAAGGTGCTGATGGATGGCGTTGCCTTGCCGGAGGCCGATCCGGCAGCCGTGCGCGGGCGCGTGGCCATGGTGCCGCAGGATGTGGCGATCTTTGCGACCTCGATCCGCGACAATATCGGCTTCGGCAGGCCGGGTGCGAGCGATGCGGAAATCGAGGCTGCAGCCAAGGCTGCACTGGCGCATGATTTCATCATGGCGCTCGCCAATGGCTATGACACGGAAGTCGGTGAGCGCGGGGTAACATTGTCTGGCGGACAGCGCCAGCGTATTGCCATTGCTCGCGCCATCCTGCGCGCCGCGCCGATCCTGTTGCTGGATGAAGCCACCTCGGCGCTCGATGCAGAAAGCGAAATGCTGGTGCAGAAGGCTCTCGACGGGCTGATGCAGGGACGCACGACGCTGGTGGTCGCGCACCGTCTTGCAACGGTGCTGAAGGCGGATCGCATTCTTGTGCTCGATAAAGGCCGGATCGTCGAAGAAGGCACCCATCAGAGCCTTGTGGAGCGCGGCGGCATCTATGCGCGTCTGGCCAAGCTGCAATTCGAAGTCGGGGCAGGGGTGTACTAAGCGGGGCTCGAAAGAAAGGGGCGCTTTATCCATACGCATTTCCGAACGCATCGAAGCAGGAACAGAAATCAGTCCGGGGGACTGATTTCCCTGCTTAGGCGCTTCGCACTTTTGCTGGAAATGCTTTTACGTCCCTTTTGTTTACCTCTCGGTCAGTTTCAACTCGATGCGGCGGTTTCGGGCGCGGGCATCAGGTGAATCCGAGGCTTCCAGCGGCTGATACTCGCCAAAGCCTGCCGCCACGAGGCGGTTGGCCGGAACGCCATTGGCGATCAGGAATTTGACGACCGCCGTCGCGCGGGCCGAAGACAGCTCCCAATTGTCTCGGAAACGTCCCGTACCGGCGAGCGGCACATTGTCGGTGTGGCCATCCACGCGCAGCACCCAATTGATATCGTCCGGGATTTCCTTGTTCAGCTCGATTACCGCGTCGGCGAGCTTCTTCATCTCCACTTCGCCAGCCGGGTTGATGTCCGACGATCCCGTCGGGAACAGCACTTCCGACTGGAAGACGAAACGGTCGCCGACAATGCGGATATTGTCCTTGTCGGAGAGAATTTCACGCAAGCGCCCGAAGAAGTCGGAGCGATAGCGGTTCAGTTCCTGCACGCGCTGGGCCAGCGCCACATTGAGGCGCTTGCCAAGGTCGGCAATCTTGGCGTTCGATTCGCGGTCGCGGCTTTCTGATGCGTTGAGCGCGTCTTCCAGTGCCGCAATCTGGCGGCGCAAGGCGGAAATCTGCTGGTTCAGCAATTCCACCTGACTGAGCGCGCGGGCGCTGACCTGTTTTTCGGCGTCAAGGCTTTCCGACAGTTCACCGGCGCGCTTTTCTGCAGCAGCACCCGCGCCGCTGCCCTCGTTCAGCAGCGTTTGCAGGCGCGAACGCTCGCTTTCGGCAGAGGAGAGCGAGGCTTGCAGATTGGCGATGGTGTCCTGCATGTCCTGCGAATTGCTCTTCTCCAGCGATAGTAGCTGGGTCAGTTCCTGAATCTGGCTGTTGAGGCGGGCCAGCACACTGTCCTTATTATTGACCTCGCGGCTGAGCAGAAACTGCGCCAGCACGAAGACTGTGAGCAGAAACATGATGGCGAGAAGCAGCGTCGTCAGCGCATCGACGAAGCCCGGCCAGTAATCGACATGTCTTTGCTGGCGGCGGTTGCGGGCAAGAGCCATGAGCCTTACTCCGCCTTATCGCTTTGATGTGTATCGTTGCGATCAGACTTGCGTTCGTGCGACGTCGCGCCAATGGCCTTGGACAGCCGGTCGAGCGTCTGGCGGATAGCCTTTTGCTCGTCAGCCTGCTTTTCCACCCAGTCACGCATGATCTGCTGTTCGCTACGCATGCTTTTCACCAGACCCTGAATACCCTCGGCCAGATTGGCGAGCGCAGCCGTCGTGCGCTGGGTGGAATCGCCGCCCTGCGTCTTCAGCCGCTCGGCCAATGCATGCAGTTCGCCTGCCTGACCATTTTCGGCGTTGAGGTCGGAACCAAGATCGGTCACGGAGGAAAGCCAGTTTTCGAGCTCGGTATAGAAACGGTTCTGGGCGCGGCCCGCCTGCAGGTCGAGGAAGCCCAGAATGAGCGAACCCGACAGACCGAACAGCGACGACGAGAAAGCGGTGCCCATGCCGGACAGCGGCGCCTGCAAACCGGCCTTCAGCGCATCTAGCACATCGCCGGTACTGCCAGAGCTTGGGTCCAGCGTCTGGATGGTGCGCCCGATGGAGCCAACCGTTTCTAGCAAGCCCCAGAACGTGCCGAGCAGGCCGAGGAAAACCAGAAGCCCGATGAGATAACGCGAGATGTCGCGGCTTTCATCAAGGCGTGTCGCGATGGAATCGAGGATCGAGCGCATTGACGTGGTCGTCAGCGCCATCGATTGCCGACGTCCGATCAGCGCGCGCATCGGCGCAAGCAGGACCGGCGGGCGGGTGGTGCCGTCGCGGTCGCCATCGCGGAAGGAATTGACCCAACGAATTTCGGGCAAAAGGCGCAGAACCTGCCCGAAAGCCAGCAATATGCCGACCAGCAGGACGCCGAGAATGAGGCCGTTTAGGCCGGGATTGGTAACGAAGAAAGTATGGATCTGCCGCATCAGCACCGCTGCCAGAAAGGCAACGATGATGAGGAAGATCACCATGGATAATATAACGATACGCGGGCTGCTCAGGCGATAGGGGTCATAATCGCGTCCCTCATCCAGACGTGTTCTCGGTTCCCTAAAGTCACTCATGCGTTCCGCTCCATCGTCGGCTGTTTGAGGGAGAGCCTACTTCATAAATTGGGGAAGCGGAATCGCCTGAGCAGGAAAAAATGAGCTGTAAAAAACTTCAGCGCGCCGGTGGCGCGCTGAATAAGGTTTCATCAGATGGAGTTTGGTCTGGATCAGATCGGCTTCTTGATCGTCTTGAGAAGTGCTGCTTGAACGGCTTCGTTCCCAGCAACAATGTTCTTCTTTTCGAACATGTTCTGTCCGCCGTCCTTATCGGAGACGAAACCGCCAGCTTCCCGGATCATCAGCATGCCTGCGCCGATATCCCATGGATTGACGCCTTCTTCCCAGAAACCATCGAGGCGACCGGCGGCGACATAAGCAAGGTCGAGTGCGGCAGCGCCCAGGCGGCGGACACCGGCTGTTTCGGCCATAACATTGCGCAGTTCGACCAGATAATGGCCATGATGGCCGCGACCAAGATGCGGGATGCCGGTGCCGATCACCGTATCGACCAGCTTGGTGCGGGCTGCAACGCGCAGACGACGATCATTGAGGAAAGCGCCACCACCGCGTTCGGCAGTGTAAAGCTCGTCCATGGCCGGATTATAGATGACGCCAGCTACGATCTGTCCCTGACGCTCAAGAGCGATGGAGACTGCGAAAACCGGGATACCGTGCAGGAAATTCGTTGTGCCGTCGAGCGGATCGATCAACCAGCGATGCTGTCCGTCCTTGGCTTCCACCTCGCCGGATTCTTCCATCAGGAAGCCGAAATCCGGGCGGGCGCGGCTCAATTCCGTATAGATGATCTGTTCCGCCTTGCGGTCCGCCTGGCTGACATAGTCGCCGGGGCCCTTGAGGGATACCTGAAGATTCTGGACTTCGCCGAAGTCGCGGGCAAGGTTACGGCCAGCTTTCATAGCGGCCTGTACCATAACGTTAAGAAGGGCTGAGCGGGCCATTTCTTTATCCTTTTTGGCAAGATCCCACGGCCATCGAAAAGGCGTGGATATGGGCGTGGATCGTGCAGTTAAACAGATCCTTGAAAATCCGAGGCGCGTGCACGCACACAGGCTTTCGAGGAATTGAGCAATCTGAGAAAGAACAGTCGCGGTACAATCGCGACAAGCTGCGATGCCCGTTGGGGCATCGCAAAAGACGGGCGCTGGATTAAGCGCGGCTGACGTAGGTCAGTTCATTGGTGTCGACGATCACGCGCTCACCGGAAGCGATGAAGGGCGGAACGAGGATACGGATGCCGTTTTCAAGCACGGCGGGCTTGTAGGACGAGGCTGCGGTCTGGCCCTTGACGACTGGATCGGCTTCGGTGATTGCCAGCGTGACCTGATCCGGCAGACGAATGCCGATCGGCTTTTCTTCGTAGAGTTCGACGGTGACCATCATGCCGTCCTGAAGGAAGGCAGCGCGGTCGCCCACGAAATCCTTCTGGAGTTCGAGCTGTTCGTAGGATTCCGTATCCATGAAAATCAGCGCTTCGCCCTGTTCATAGAGGAACGAAAAGTCCTTCTGCTCGAGGCGCACGCGCTCGACGGTTTCAGCGGCACGGAAACGCTCGTTGAGCTTGGTGCCGGTGATGAGGTTCTTCAGTTCGACCTGATTGTAGGCGCCGCCCTTGCCGGGCTTGACGGCGTTGGTCTTGACGGCAACCCAGAGCCCGCCGTCATGTTCGATGACGTTGCCGGGACGGATTTCGTTACCATTGATCTTCATGAGCTTGATCCGGAATGAATTGAAACCAATTGCGGTTCGTCACATGACAGCGAACGGGCAATCGCCCGCTTTGTCGAGAGATTGCGCAGGCGTCTATACTCGAACCGCGATAATCGCGTCTCCAAGACCACAAAACGGCGCTTTGTGCAAGCCTGAGCACGAAAAGAGAATCTTTTGGAGACGTAGAATCGTCAGAATTGCTAGCGAACTCTGAGATCGTTAGCCGTCTCGATAGCCTGTTTGATCTGATCATCGGCCAATCCGTCCATCAGATCGTTGAGGTCGGGAGAACGAAAACCGGCGCGCTGCGCAATGATATACCATGCCGCTGCCTTCACGGAATCGCCATCGGTGCCGATCCCGTCGCGATAAAGCCGGGCAAGCCAGACTTGCGCCATCACCATGCCGCGCCCGGCGGCAATCTGAATCCAGCGGAAGCCCTGTTCATAGTCCTTGTCGCCGCCACGGCCCTCCACCAGCCAGCGCCCAAGATCGAACTGGGCCGTGTCATAACCTTTGCGCGCCGCGCGGATCAGATATGTGCGGGCCTTGTTGTCGTCACGGGCGATCTTTTCGGTGCCATTGGCATAGATCTGGCTCATCGCATATTCGCCGTCGGCAAGCTTTGCCTCCGCCGCTTTCTCGAACCATGGGAAAGCAAGATCGAGGCCGGGTTTGCCTGGATGTTTCACCATCAGCATCTGGCCCCAGTTGAACTGGGCCATGGCATTGCCGCCTTCGGCTGCCTTCTGCATCAGGGCTTCGGCCTTGGCCTGATCCTTCTTGACGTAAGTGCCCTGTAGCAGCAGCGCCGCATAGCGGAACTGCGCCTCGGTGATGCCCTTTTCGGCGGCTTTGCCATACCATTCGGCTGCGAGCTTCTGGTCGGCAGGGATGCCCATGCCGCGCGCATACATTTCGGCAATCAGCGTCTGCGAAGCCGGATCGCCTTTTTCGGCCTGCGGTTTCGCCAGATTGAAGGCGGTCAGATAAAGCCCGCGCTGAAAAGCGCCGAAGGCCTCGTCGGCAGGCTTGTCGCCGAAGCGGCTCAGATCGATGGCGGGCATCGGGTCCGTCGTCGCGGGCTGTGGCAGCATCACCGGCTGCTTCGCGGGCTTGTCGCTTTTCTTGTCCTTGTGAGTACCCTTGGCACTATCGCTCTGGCTTTTCGCAGGCTCGCCTGCAGCGGCAGCCGGCAGGGCAGGCAGCGCGAATGTCAAAGCGGCAGCGAGAAGAAGTTTGCTCTTCGTGGGCATCAACAAGACCTTGGGAATGGAATGCGTTGGCTTAGTTTTCAAAACGCGGCGCGTGTTCATCGAGAAGGCGGTTTGCTTCCGCAACCGCTTTCGCCGGATCTTCCGCCTCGAACACGGCGCGACCGAGCGCCACGAAATCCGCGCCAGTCTCGGCTGCCGGGATGATGCTTTCAAGCGTGTTGCCAGCCTGCGCAATGGAGGGGATTTCGACCATTTGCGCCCACCATTCGGCTAGCGCAAGATTACGCGGATGTGCGTCCGGCTTGTTGTCCGCGCCGATCTTGCCGAAGAAAATATAGTCCGGCTGCAATTCGCCGATTTCCATCGCGCCATGACGGTCGCGCAGATTGCCGGTGCCCACGATCATTTTCGGCGTGTGCTTTTCGATGGCGTCTGCAAGCTCAGCCGCTTTGCCTTCAATATGCACGCCATCGGCGCCGACACGGCCAGCAATGCGCGTATCGTTCAAGATGAGGGCGGCTGCACCCTTTTCCTGGATGATCGGCACTGCCTTTGCGGCGACGGCCTGAAAGGTTGCTTCATCCAGATCGCCGGTGTCGAGAATCACACTTGCGACATCGCCGCCGGAAAGCGCTTCCGTCAAAAGTCTGGCCAAAACCGCGCTATCGGCAGTCGGCGGGGCGACCAGCACGATGCGGCAGCGTTCGGGTTCTGTCTTGGGAGCGGACTTGTTCATGGGGCGAAGCCTAACGAGAAAAACATGATGGAATTCGGGCAAGAGTGAAGTTCTGTTTATCCGAAACGGATGCAGCGCTCTATCTATTTGTTTTGGCGCAAATAGGCGCCTGGCTAATTGTCCTGATGCGTGTATGCGATCCAACGGGCCAAGAGCAAGCGCTGCGCGCGCGTCGTGGCAGCCCTGCCGGAGAAATCCGATAGCCGCTTAGCATTATGTTATCCACTGGAACGAAAGTTGATCGGAACCAACCCCGTTCTGCCGGGATTAATGGGTATATAAGGCCCATCAAACGTCGGGCAATAAACGCCCCGATGAAGCATGTGGCTTTCATCCGATCTCCCATTCGGAGAGCTGCAACTTGAGATATTGGAGAGCGTCGCGGTCCCAAGCGCCGGTGCTTTCCAGCAGAGACAGACAGGCTGGTAAATGACGATTGCGACCGCTAGAGAAGCGATGCCCGCGCCGACCGCGAAGGTGCGCGACACGCGCATTGACGTGTTTCGTGCACTTGCCCTGCTGACCATTTTCATCAACCACGTGCCGGGCACCATCTACGAGCATTTCACGCACAAGAATCTCGGCTTCTCCGATTCTGCGGAAGCCTTTGTGCTGATTTCCGGCATGGCCGTGGCGCTGGCCTATGGCGGCAAGTTCGGCCCCGGTAGCCGCCTTCTGCTGACATTGAAGATGTGGCGTCGTGCGGGTGTGCTTTATACGGCCCACATCATGACGACCATGGCGACGATCGCCATCTTTGCTTCCGCTGCGATTTTCCTGAAGCGCGCCGAGCTGCTCAAGGAAATCAATATCGAGCCGTTGCTCAAGCACCCGGTGGAATCGCTGTTCGGTCTCGTAACGCTGGGCCATCAGCTGGGCTACAACAACATCCTGTCGATGTATGCCGTCATGCTGGTCCTGACGCCGATCCTGCTACTGCTGGCGCGCATCAGCCTGCCCCTGATGCTGGGTGTCTCGGGCGTAGTGTGGTTCCTGTCGGGACTTTATAACGTCGCGCCGATCAATTATCCGACGGAAGGCGTCTGGTTCTTGAATCCGCTTTCCTGGCAGTTCCTGTTTGCCATCGGCATTGCAGGCGTGATGCATGTGCGCCGCGGCGGCCAGTTGCCCAACCATCCGGCGCTGATCGCCCTTGCCGTTGGCTATCTGGTGCTGGCGCTGGCCTGGGTCCGCATTCCGCTTTGGGGGATCGATGCCTCGATGGGCCTGCCGATGGTCATCACCGGTTTCGACAAGACTTTCCTGTCGGGCCCCCGTCTGCTGCACATTCTGGCGATGGCTTATCTCATTGCCGTTGTGCCGACGCTGAACAATATTGCCCGCACCGCGCCGGATAATCCGCTCGCCATCCTCGGCAAGCATTCGCTGCCGGTGTTCATCGCAGGCACGCTGCTTGCCATGGTGGCGCAGGTGATGAAGCTCGTGAACCCGGGTGGTCTGCCTTACGACACGCTGCTGATCGCAACCGGTATCGTGATGCAGTTCGCGCTGGCCTATTATCTGGAGTGGCTGCCGACAATTGGCTGGGGCAAGAACGGTGCGGCTGCCAAATCTGGCAAGCCTGTTGTGCCTGCCGCCGAGCCGGTGAAGATGCAGTCAGGACCGAAGCCGCAGCCAGCGCTGCAGCGCTATTGATAAAAAGCCGCCTTCGGGCGGCTTTTTCTTTCTGCGCGGCCGTCCCGCTGGCATTTTCCACAGGTCCAACTCAAAATTAACCATTCATTAATCTTAAGAGGGTTTAATCATTTACATCCAGTTCGGCTGGATTCTTACCGAGTGGTTTTGCCACTCTGTTTGACGCCTCCCTGTTAAACTCCTGAGAGCCGCCATTGCGGCTCTTTTTTTGTGCCTGCAAGGCTCTAGCCGCCAGCGTTTAAACGCATGAGGGGAACCGGAAACCGGTTCGACCCGTTCTGCTTGCAGGGATAGTTAACTACCCCTTGAAAATGTTAACCGAACGTTAAACATAATCTTGCGCGACCGTGCATGAAGGTGCAGTTTATCGTGGACTTGTTTGTCATGACAGTTCCGTCCGAACGTCCTGCGTGATCGAAAGACGGTTCAGCAATTTTCAGTCGCGTCCATTGTTCGGATGGATGCGGGCAACGGAATGGGCCGCCGATGCAGGCGGTCACGCAAGGTGGCAGAGCAGTGATTAGCGAACAGAGACAGATGCCGAGCAATATGATCAGCCTCGCGGAGCGCATGGTCTTCTCGGATTCGTTCAAGCCGATCTACAGCCAGGGCATGGATATGGTCGAGGAAGCGGCAAGCTATCTCGACGGTGAAGGCCGTGAAGAAGCGCGCAACCTGTCACGGATTGCCGCAACCCTTTATGCCGCCGAATCAATGCGCCTCACCACCCGTCTCATGCAGATCGCTTCCTGGCTGCTGCTCCAGCGCGCCGCCCGCAACGGTGAAATGAACCGCCAGCAGGTGTCTGCCGAAAAGGCCAAGGTGCGTCTCGACACGCCATCGGCGGGAGAAGGCGCGCCGGGCTGGAACGAGTTGCCTGCTGCCTTTGGCGAACTCGTGGAACGCTCGATGCGTTTGCAGGCGCGCGTGCGCCGCATGGACCGCGAAGTCTATGGCGATGTGGTTTCCTTGCAGGCCAATCCGCACGACAACCCGGTTTCCGAACAGATTGTGTTGCTGAAGACGGCTTTCGGCGCGTCTTAAGGGACAGCTGGTATTTCGGCTTTGACGGCCTGCTAATGGCGTTGTTTTCCGCTTCCGGTGCTCACGTACCTTATGTACGCTGCGCTCCGGTTCTCAAAGCCCACCATTTTCGGGTCGTCATAACCGAAATCTGCGCTGCCCCGACCGTGCTCTCGGCGCATGTTTCTCTTTTGTTCACTTTTCTGCTGTCAAGTGAATCCGTCTGAGGATAGGGTTCGCTTATGAAAGAAACGATTCGCATTATTGGCATCGATCCGGGCCTGCGCCGCACGGGGTGGGGCATTGTCGAATCGCTTGGCAATTCGCTGCACTTCATCGGCTCGGGCACGGTGACGTCGAATGCCGAGATGGATCTCGCCTCGCGTCTTTGCCAGTTGCATGAGGGGCTTTCCAAAGTCTTGCATGAATTCATGCCGCATGAAGCTGCGGTCGAACATACTTTCGTCAACAAGGATGCGACCGCAACGCTCAAGCTTGGCCAGGCGCGCGGCATCGCGCTGCTGGCACCGGCCCAGGCAGGTCTACCGGTGGCGGAATATGCGCCGAATGCGGTCAAAAAAGCGGTGATCGGCGTCGGTCACGGCGAAAAGCAACAGATTCACATGATGGTCAAAGTGCTGATGCCGCGTGCGTCGTTCGATACGAGCGATGCCGCCGATGCGTTGGCTATTGCGATTTGCCATGCCCATCATCGTCAGAGCATTGTAAGCGCCCGCCGGATGCAGGCGTTGTTAGCGGGGTAGAACCGGAATGATCGGCAAGCTTAAGGGCGTGATCGATGAAATTGCCGAGGATCATGCCGTCATCGACGTGCATGGCGTCGGCTATGTGGCGTTTTGTTCGGCGCGCACGCTGGGCAATCTCGGCGGAGCGGGCGAGGCGGCCATTTTGTTCATCGAAACCTATGTCCGCGAGGACATGATCCGCCTTTACGGTTTCGCCAATCAGCTTGAGCGTGAGTGGTTCCGCCTGCTGCAAAATGTGCAGGGCGTCGGCGCCAAGGTGGCTCTGGCCGTGCTTGGCACATTGTCGCCGTCGGAACTCGCCAATGCGATTGCGCTGCGAGACATCGCCATGGTGTCGCGTGCGCCGGGCGTCGGCAAGAAAGTGGCGGAGCGCATCGTCACCGAATTGAAGAACAAGGCCCCGGCTTTCGCTGGTGAGGCGAGCGGCACCATCGGGCTCAAGCAGGAGCTTGGAGCCGGTGCGGCCCCGGCCCCCGTCGCGGATGCCGTGTCGGCGCTTTCCAATCTCGGTTATTCGCGCGATCAGGCGGCGAATGCCGTCGCGGCTGCGCTGAAAGAAGCGGGCGAGGATGCCGATTCGGCAAAGCTCATCCGGCTTGGTTTGAAGGAATTGTCGCGGTGATTAGCTTGTGTCGGCGATATGTTCGTGCGAGGAGGAAGGCATGAGCGACCGCAACCCTCTCATCGATGCCGACAAACGCGTGGACGAAGACAATACGCTGCGCCCGCAGACGCTTGACGATTTCGTGGGGCAGGCAACGGCGCGCGCCAATCTCAAGGTCTTCATCGAAGCGGCCAAGGTGCGCGGCGAAGCGCTGGATCATGTGCTGTTCGTCGGACCTCCCGGTCTCGGCAAGACGACGATGGCGCAGATCATGGCCAAGGAGCTGGGCGTCAATTTCCGCTCCACCTCCGGCCCGGTCATCGCCAAGGCTGGCGACTTGGCGGCTCTGCTGACCAATCTCGAAGAGCGCGACGTGCTCTTCATCGATGAAATTCATCGTCTGAGCCCCGCTGTGGAAGAAATTCTCTATCCGGCGATGGAAGATTTCCAGCTCGATCTGATCATTGGTGAAGGCCCGGCAGCGCGCTCGGTAAAGATCGATCTTGCCAAATTCACGCTGGTTGCGGCGACGACGCGTCTTGGTCTCCTGACCACGCCGTTGCGTGACCGCTTCGGCATTCCGGTGCGGCTCAATTTCTATACCGTCGAGGAACTCGAATATATCGTGCGCCGTGGCGCGCGCATCATGCAGATGGGCATTTCGCCGGATGGTGCGCTGGAAGTCGCGCGCCGCTCGCGAGGCACGCCGCGCATCGCCGGACGCCTGCTGCGCCGTGTGCGCGATTTCGCGCTGGTCGCCGGTAGCGACGTCATCGACCGCAAGATTGCCGATGAAGCGCTGTCGCGGCTTGAAGTGGATAATCGCGGCCTCGACCAGCTCGACCGGCGTTACCTCAATATCATCGCGCGCAATTTCGGCGGTGGTCCAGTCGGGATCGAAACCATCGCGGCGGGGCTTTCCGAACCGCGCGATGCGATTGAAGACATTATTGAACCCTATCTCATCCAGCAGGGCTTTCTGCAGCGTACGCCGCGCGGTCGCGTTCTGACGGCGATTGCGTGGCAGCATCTGGGATTGCCTGCGCCCGCCGAAATCATCCAGCAGGCGCAATTCGGCCTCTTCATGGAAGACAATGACTAAGACAACCGGGACTGATCGAAACGACCATGCGGCGCTTGAAGGCGTATCGGGTGCGCTGAAAGACGGGGCGCATCACCTTTATGCGCGCATCTATTATGCCGACACGGATTTTTCAGGTTTTGTCTATCACGGGCGCTATCTGGAATTTTACGAGCGCGGACGCACCGACTTCTTGCGCTTGCAGGACGTGCACCATATCGAGCTTGCCGAAGGTGCGCTTGGTGAAGAAATGGTCTGGGTCGTGCGGCGCATGGAGATCGATTACAAGTCTCCGGCCCGGATGGACGATCTGATCCTGATTGAAACGCGTGTCAGCGAAATACGCGGCGCGCGGGTCATCATGGCGCAGACAATCACCTGCGAAGGGCGCCTGCTTTCGGAAGCGAAAGTGGAAGCGGTGATGATCACCAAGGAAGGCCACCCGCGCCGGATACCGGACGAGTGGCGCGAAGCGTTTACCAAGGGACGCTGATTTTCTGCCGCCCTCCCAAGAATTGAGGGTGCGCCTATCGCGTTTATTTTTAAAGCGCTGGCTCATTTGATGACCGAATTTGGCATCCTGGGCCGTTATTGGTGCAAATGCTAACGCATCTTTAACCATAATCTCCGATTAATCATCCTGACGGAATCGGTTGAAGGGCAGGCGGCAAGCGCAGCGCCTTCCTTTCACCAAAATTAACCGTAACAAGCGCCGTAGGGATTTAAAGTTGTAAATCCGGCATGTGTGCTTTGGGGCGGTTGCGATGCGAATGTCTGCATGTCCTGCCTGGATGTGCGAACAGCGCTTGAAGCAGTTTCGGGAAAAGTGCCGAGCGTTTTTCCTGATCCAACTGCATCGAACAAGACGTAAAGCTGCGCAGATTTGGATCACCCGCATCAAAGGGCGATCCGTGACGATTTGCGATGCCGCCCGGTCCCGTGCCGGGCGTTTGGATTCAAAAACAGGATATTTCCAGCAGAAGTACGAAACAGCTCTGCGGATGGAAATGCCTAAAGACAGAGAAGGTTGGGGTCTGCGGTCCGGGTGTCGGACCGGCAAGAACCTCGAAACGGTGGATCGATGGAAAATGTTGCGTTAGCGGCCCCCGCCGCCGATGTTACCCTCTGGGGCCTGTTCATGCAGGCAAACTGGGTGGTCAAGCTGGTCATGCTGGGCTTGCTTGGCGCTTCGGTCTGGACCTGGGCTATCGTCGTGGACAAGGTGATCGCATATAGCCGCGCACGCCGCGCCATCGACCGCTTCGAACAGGCTTTCTGGTCGGGCCAGTCTCTGGAAGAACTCTATCGCAATCTCGGCGAACGCCGCACCACCGGCATGGCGTCGATCTTCATGGCCGCCATGCGCGAATGGAAGAAATCCTTCGAAAAGGGCGCGCGTTCCCCCATCGGCCTTCAGATGCGTATCGACAAGGCGATGGATGTCGCGCTGGCGCGTGAAAGCGAAAAGATGGAATCGCGCCTCGGCTTCCTTGCCACCATCGGTTCCGCGGCGCCGTTTATCGGTCTGTTCGGTACGGTTGTCGGCATCATGACCTCGTTCCAGGCCATCGCGGCCTCCAAGAATACCAGCCTTGCGGTTGTGGCGCCGGGTATCGCCGAAGCCCTTCTCGCGACGGCCATCGGTCTTCTTGCCGCTATCCCGGCCGTTATCGCCTACAACAAGCTCTCGTCCGATGCGGGCAAGATCGGCGGACGACTTGAGGGTTTTGCGGATGAGTTCTCCGCCATACTGTCGCGCCAAATTGATGAGAAGCTGACGCCGCGCAGCTAAGCGCCTTCCAGCGAATACGGCAAATCGAGCTTTCGGGAATTTTGCAATGGGCATGTCGGTCGGAAATGGAATGCAGTCGGGCGGACGCCGCAGGCGCGGTCGCAGACAAGCATTGATGAGTGAAATCAACGTTACGCCGTTCGTCGACGTAATGCTGGTGCTGCTCATCATCTTCATGGTCTCTGCGCCGCTTTTGACGGTTGGCGTGCCGATTGACCTGCCGGATACGCAGGCCAAGGCGATGAACGCCGATACGCAACCGATTACCGTTTCGGTCAGCAATGAGGGCAAGATCTACTTGCAGGAAACCGAAATTCCGATCGAAGAGGTTGTGCCGAAGCTTCAGGCCATTTCCAAGACGGGGTATGACGAGCGCATTTTCGTGCGCGGTGACAAGGCTGCCGATTACGGCACCGTCATGAAGGTCATGGCCCGCATTTCCGCCGCCGGTTTCAAGAATATCGGCCTTGTGACTCTCCAGGAGCAGGATAGCTGACGCCATCATGAAGGCTGGCCTGACATCTTCTGTAGCGCTCCATACCATCGTCATTGCGCTGGGGCTCTTTTCCTTTTCCTCGCCGAAGGCTTTCGACGTGCAGGATTCGGAATCGTTCCCGGTCGACATCGTGCCGATTGAATCCATCACGCAAATTCAGCAGGGCGAAAAGACGGCACCCATGAAGGAGAAGTCTGCGCCGATCCCGACCACCAAGCCGCAGACCGTTCCCGATGCCCAGAATGTCGGCGATCAGGACGTAGACACCACGACCCCGCCGAAGCCCGATACCAAGGCAAAGCCTATCGAGGCGGCGGAAGAGCCCAAAGCCCAGCCGGAACCGGTGAAAAAGCCGGAACCGAAGCCGGAGCCAAAACCCGAACCAAAGCCGGAAGAAAAGCCGACGCCGGTTCCCGCAACAGAAATGCAGGCCAAGCCTGAACCGAAGCAGGAAGTAAAGCCTGACCCGGTGGCGGAAGCCATCGAAAAGCAGGCCGAAACGCCGGATGCGAACACGCCGAAGCTGCCGGACAATGTTCCCGCGCCGCAGTCCAAGCCGAAGCCGCCCCAGGCGCAGACCGCCAAGACGCCGGATCGCAAGCCGACGGAAGAAAAGAAGCCGACGCAGTCCGCATCGCAGACCTCGCAGTCGAAGAAGGATGCGATTGCCGATGAGGTTGCAGCCCTTCTCAACAAGCAGAAGGCTTCCGGTGGTGGCGCGAAACGTTCGACCGATCAGGCTTCGCTCGGCGGCAAGAAGAATACCGGCGGCTCGAAGCTGAGCCAGAGTGAAATGGATGCGCTGCGCGGTGCGATTTCCAAGTGCTGGAACGTGCCAGCTGGTGTGGCCGATGCGCCGGGACTGGTTGTGACCGTGAAGATGAAGCTGAATCAGGACGGCTCCATTCAGGGCGTCCCGGAAGTGACATCGGGCGGTGGCGGCGACGGCGTTGGTCGCGCGGCGGCGGAAAGCGCCAAGCGCGCGGTTGCACGCTGCGCCCCGTATAATCTGCCCGTCGACAAATATGATTCATGGTCGGAAGTGATCGTCAACTTCGACCCGAGCGAAATGTTCTGATCGGGATTTCCCGGTCGCCAGACTAAATGAAGCCCAATAGGGGCAAAGGACAAAAGAGGTCCCAGAAGATATGAAAACCGGCATCATGAAAACAAAGATCCGGACAGTCCTCTCGGCTTTCGCCTGCATGATTGCCGCAAGTCTTGTCTGCACCATGCCTGCGCGCGCCGTGGTGGAAATCAACATCAACAAGGGTGTGATCGAGCCTCTGCCGATCGCCATCACGGATTTCCTGTCCGCGGACCAGCTTGGTCCGAACATCACGTCGGTCATCGCTGCCGATCTTGAGCGGTCCGGCCTATTTGCGCCCATCGACAAGGGTGCCTTCATTGAAAAGATTTCCAATCCCGATGCCGCGCCGCGCTTCGAGGACTGGAAGGTCATCAATGCGCAGGCACTGGTCACCGGTCGCATCACCAAGCAGCCGGATGGCAGGCTGAAGGCGGAATTCCGTCTCTGGGATACGTTTGGCGGTCAGCAGATGATCGGCCAGCAGTTCTTCACCTCGCCGGATAACTGGCGTCGTGTCGCCCATATCATCGCCGACGCCATCTATGAGCGCCTGACGGGTGAAAAGGGCTATTTCGATACGCGCATCGTTTTCGTCGATGAATCCGGCCCGGCCCAGAAGCGCATCAAGCGCCTCGCCATCATGGATCAGGACGGCGCGAATATCCGTTATCTATCCGATGGTCGCGACATGGCGCTGACCCCGCGCTTCTCGCCGAACCGTCAGGAAGTCACCTATATGTCGTTCGCTGGCGGTCAGCCAAAGGTTTACCTGCTGCAGCTCGAAACGGGCCAGCGTGAACTGGTCGGCAATTTCCCCGGCATGACCATCGCGCCGCGCTTCTCGCCGGATGGCCAGAAGGTCGTCATGAGCCTGCTTCAGGACGACGGCAGCGCCAATGTCTATGCAATGGATCTGCGCTCGCGCACCACGACCCGTCTGACCAACAGCCAGGCGATCGATACCAGCGCTTCCTATTCGCCGGATGGTTCTCAGGTTGTGTTCGCATCCGACCGCGGCGGTCGCCCGCAGCTCTATATCGCCGGTGCCGATGGCTCCAATCCGCGCCGCCTGTCGATGGGCGACGGCAGTTATTCCACACCGGTCTGGTCGCCGCGTGGCGATCTCATCGCCTTCACCAAGCAGTCGCAGGGTCAGTTCTCGATTGGCGTGATGAAGACCGACGGTTCGGGCGAACGCCTTCTGACATCGGGCTTCCACAATGAAGGTCCGACCTGGGCACCGAACGGTCGCGTGCTGATGTTCTTCCGCAAGGCGGCAGGCGCGGGCGGTCCAAAACTGTTCACCATCGATCTGACAGGTCGTAACGAACGTCAGATCCAGACGCCGAATTTCGCGTCCGATCCGGCCTGGTCGCCGCTGCTCGAATAGGCTGACGGTCGGAGAATCATAAAAAGATTAAGGCGCGGGATTTTGGTTCCGCGCCTTTTTCATTGGTCCTTATCGCGCGATATGCGATGTTTTTGGCCTACATTTAAGGCGATTGCCATAATCCGCCCCAAAAGCCCTGTTTCTGCCGCATTTTGCCATCAAGGCCTAAAAGCAGAATTGCAGTCGGAAACGCCGGTTGCATTTGGTCTCAAGACAATATTAACCATACTTCTTGAGCCTGCATTAACCTCGATATGATTATTGGTTGGTTACGCAGGAACATCAAATCTTAAGGAGCCTCGGCCCATGCGCCGCATCCAGTCGATTGCACGTAGCCCGATCGCTATTGCCCTATTCATGTCGCTCGCCGTCGCCGGTTGCGCATCCAAGAAGAATCTCCCGAACAATGCCGGTGATCTCGGCCTCGGCGGTGCAGGCGCGGCAACGCCCGGCTCGGCGCAGGACTTCACGGTCAATGTCGGCGACCGCATCTTCTTCGATCTCGACTCGTCGCTGATCCGCGGAGACGCACAGCAGACGCTTTCGAAGCAGGCCCAGTGGCTGCAGCGTTACCCGCAATATTCGATCACCGTCGAAGGTCATGCTGACGAACGCGGCACGCGCGAATACAACCTCGCTCTCGGCCAGCGTCGCGCTGCCGCCACCCGCGACTTCCTCGCTTCGCGTGGCGTGCCGACCAACCGTATGCGCACCATCTCTTATGGTAACGAACGTCCGGTCGCAGTTTGCGATGCCGACTCGTGCTGGTCGCAGAACCGCCGCGCAGTCACCGTTCTCAACGGTGCCGGCAGCTAAAATTTGCAAACGCACAACAGCGTTGCAGGAAAAGCGGCCTTCGGGCCGCTTTTTTTGTTTTCATGCCAATTGATCAGGCATTTCGACAAACTTTGGCCGAAGTTACTCCTGTCATAGTGAACCGCGATTAGCACTACAGCTGTATTCTTCGTGATGCCGGTCTGCAACGAGCAATTTTCTGTGCTCCGGTGCTCACGTACTTTTAAGTACGCTCCGCTCCGGTGCTCTAAAATCACTCGTTTCGCCACGGCCTGACGAATTTGCAGCTGTGGTGTTAGGGAAAGCATCTTTGCTTTTCGCGGATTTGCTCTAAAAGCGGAACTGGCCGTGCGGTATGGCGTGTTCAGCAAGCATTCAGGCGCGGCACTCGATCATCCTGTTCATTGTAAACTCGCAGGGGCAATAGGGAATGAGGACAACAATGAGGAAAGTGACACTGGCAATCGCCATGCTGCCGCTTTTGGCGAGTGCTCCGGTTTTGGCGCAGACTGGCGATCCGGGTGCAAACCAGTATTCGCAGCAGGTGTGCAATCTCGCGCATCAGAACGCGCAATCCTACAGCAAGATCCTGCAGCTCCGCGACAGAATCGTGAAAATCCATCGCGATAACGAAGCCCGTTTTCAGGCGCTCGAAAAGGGCAAGGGCGGCGGACAGAATAGCGTCAGCGTTGGCTCGACCGCTATTCTCGATGACGCCATGCGTGGCGGCGGTGCATCCGCACAGAATGGCGGCTACCAGAGCCCCGGCATGTTACAGGAACTGGTGCGTAACCTGACAGGCAAGATCGAGGATGTGGACGCGCAGATCGCCTTCACCGACAATCAGCTGCAAAAAACGCAGGAAGACAACGAATTCCGGTTCGAGGAACTCGAAAAGAAGAACGGCATCACCTCACCGGCTTCGAGTGTGGCGGGTCAGTCGGCTGCAGCCGCACCGGCCCCGGGCGCCGATCTTTGTGCGCAGGGCGGAGGCGATGCGGTCAGCATGGCCGATACGCTGGGCATGCGCGCTGAGGCCATGAACTTCCAGATCCTCGAAATGCAGGATCAGATGCAGAAAATGCAGGAAGAATATGAGCAGCGCTTCCAGTTTCTTGAAACGGGCAAGCGCGCCGAAACCGGTGAGCGGTTGGGCAATGGCGGCGGTTCCAGCGATGGTAGCGCTCTCGCCAGCAGCGGTGCCGCCGGAAACCCTGATGCCGGGGTTTCCGCAAGTGCCGGTCAGGACGGTTCGATTTCGGACCGGACACCAGCTCTGGATGCACCGCAGACCGCACAATCGGGCGCAGTCGGCGCCGATTCTCTTGCTACTGGTACAACCGGTTCGGGCGCGATGGCGCAGGGCGGCCCCCAGCGCGGCGAGCCGCCGCAGACATTGGGGTCTATCCGGTTCGATTCGAGTGGCAATGTAATCGGCGATTCGTTGAGTGCTACACCACGCCCCGTCGAACAGGGCGGTCTGCCTGCTGGCCAGGGTTCCGCTGGGAATGGCGGCGCGCAGGACGGCACGGCGGTTGCTTCGCTGCCAATGGGCGATAATCCGAACACGCTCTATCAGGCGTCGTATCAGTATCTGATGTCGGGTGACTACAAAGCTGCCGAATCGGGTTTCCGCCAGCATGTGAAGCGCTATCCGGCTGATCCACAGACGGCGGAAGCGCGCTTCTGGCTGGGAGAATCGCTTTACGGTCAGGGGCGTTATCCGGAAGCCGCGACCGTGTTCATCGACACGCAGCGCGACTATCCCGATTCCCGCCGTGCGCCGGAAAACATGTTCAAGCTCGGCATGACGCTTGAGAAAATGGACAATCACGACGTTGCCTGTGCGACTTTCGAGCAGATTCCGCAACGTTATCCCAAAGCGGCTCCCGCCATTTTGAAGCGCGTTGCCGAAGAACGCACACGCGTAAAGTGCTGATTGCGGAGTTGTTTCGTGGGGCTTTCCCCGACTGATATTTTTAAATCTTTTCATCTGGATCAGGCAAAGACTGTTATTGCGGCCGTTTCCGGTGGCAGCGATTCGCTGGCAATGCTGTTCCTGCTTAAGGATTATTTGGCGACACTGGTTCACTGCCCGGCATTGCTGGCGGTGACTGTTGATCATCGCTTGCGTCCCGAATCAGCCGAAGAGGCTGAAAATGTCGGGGTGCTGTGCCGTGAACACGGTATCGCGCACCGCATTCTGGCATGGGACGATCCCAAGCCGACGCAGGGGCTGGCCGCAGCCGCGCGCAGCGCGCGCTACCGGCTTCTGGTGCAGGCGGCGCATGAAGCGGGCGCGAGTGTGATCGTGACCGGCCATACGCAGGATGACCAGATCGAGACTTTCCTGATGCGCAAGGAGCGCAGCCACCATGCGGAGGCGAGGGGGCTTGCCGCCATGGCCGCTCAATCGTGGCTGGAAGGGTCTGTCGAACTGATCCGACCGTTGCTTTCCGTTTCGCGGCAGGCATTGCGGGACGAACTGACAGCGAAAGGTCTCCGCTGGGTCGATGATCCGAGCAATACCAATACGGATTACGAGCGCCCGCGTGTTCGCCAGGGCGCTGCTGCCGATGCCGATCCGCAGATTGTTCTGGCGCAAGTGGCTTTGGCCAGCGCGGCGCGCAAGCGCGACAACGCCGCTCTCGTTGCGGCCTTGGCTGATCCGGCGAGTTTGCATGTGGATGTTTGCGACCGGATGGAAATCAACCCGGCCATTTATGCCGCCTTGCCCGAAACCGTGCGGCGGCTCTTTTCCGGCCTCGTGGCTTCCCTGGCTGGCGGGCGGCGTTTCCTGCCGGGCGACGCCGAGCGGGTGCGTATTGAACGCATCCTGTTGGGCGAACACGAAAGCCAAAAACACGAAAGATTGACCATTTTTGGCGCGTTGATCGAGCGGGGAGCCAAAGGGCAGCCGCATCGCTTTCGCCGCGAGCGGCGCAATTTGCCGTCCGTGCCGTTGCCCGCCGGGGGTAGTTGCATCTGGGATGGGCGCTTCCGCTTTTTCAATACAGGCGACCGCGATTTTGAATTCGCCGCGCCGGGACGACAGGCGCTGATCGATTTTCTGACCGATTCTCCAGTGTCCCTCCCGGAAAATCCTTCAGAAACAAATACGCGATGGCGCGAAGCGCTTCTGGTGCTGCCCGCGGTCTATGCGGACGGAAAGATTGTCTCTCTTCCGTTCCTTCCGGGGCAGAATCTCCCGGCGGAAGTTCGTATGGAGCGGCATTTCGCTTTGTTCGATCATGTGTTGCCGGGATATGATTTTGCACTTGCCCAGGCGATCGAAAAGCGGATTGGCCGTCAAACTTCGCTAAACTCCTAATTTTTATAAACCAGAGTGGGAAGAATCTCCCATGCGGCGTGATACGCGCCTTGGCAACGCCTTCCTTCGATCCTATGTTAGATCGAAACATCGTTCCGCGGTTGCGGAACGGCCGTGGTATCGATTGGACCCGATATGAATCCGAACTATCGCAACTTCGCCCTCTGGGCGATCATTGCTCTTCTTTTGATCGCGCTGTTCAACCTGTTCCAGAGCCCTGGTCAGCGCACGAATTCCCGTGAAGTTTCCTATTCGCAATTTATTGACGACGTATCCAATGGTCGGGTGAAATCGGTCACGATTACCGGCGAGCGCATTACCGGCACCTTTGCCGACAATGGCTCGACGTTCCAGACCTATTCGCCTGGCGATACGGGCCTCGTCGCGCGGCTTGAAAGCAAGGATGTTGCGATCACTGCCCGTCCCGAAAGCGACGGCTCCAGTTCGCTGATTGGCATTCTCCTGTCGTGGCTGCCGATGATCCTGATCCTTGGCGTGTGGATTTTCTTCATGCGCCAGATGCAGGGTGGCTCGCGCGGTGCGATGGGCTTCGGCAAGTCGAAGGCGAAGCTTTTGACCGAAGCGCATGGTCGCGTCACCTTCCAGGATGTGGCTGGCGTCGACGAAGCCAAGCAGGACCTTGAAGAAATCGTCGAATTCCTGCGCGATCCGCAGAAGTTCCAGCGTCTCGGCGGCAAGATTCCGCGCGGCGTGCTGCTCGTTGGCCCTCCCGGAACCGGTAAGACCCTTCTGGCGCGCTCGGTTGCGGGCGAAGCCAATGTGCCGTTCTTCACCATTTCCGGTTCGGATTTCGTTGAAATGTTCGTCGGTGTTGGCGCAAGCCGCGTCCGCGACATGTTCGAACAGGCCAAGAAGAATGCGCCTTGCATCATCTTCATCGACGAAATCGACGCTGTCGGTCGTCATCGTGGCGCCGGTCTCGGCGGCGGTAATGACGAACGCGAACAGACCCTCAACCAGTTGCTGGTCGAGATGGACGGTTTCGAAGCCAACGAATCGATCATTCTGATTGCCGCGACCAACCGTCCGGACGTTCTTGACCCGGCATTGCTGCGTCCGGGCCGTTTCGACCGTCAGGTCGTGGTGCCGAACCCGGATATCGTCGGCCGCGAACAGATCCTCAAGGTGCACGTGCGCAACGTGCCGCTGGCACCCAATGTCGATCTCAAGGTCGTCGCACGCGGTACGCCGGGCTTCTCCGGCGCGGATCTGATGAACCTCGTCAACGAAGCCGCCCTGATGGCAGCGCGCCGCAACAAGCGTCTCGTCACCATGCAGGAATTCGAAGACGCCAAGGACAAGATCATGATGGGTGCGGAACGCCGCTCCGCCATGACGCCGGAAGAAAAGGCCAACACGGCCTATCACGAGGCAGGTCACGCCATCGTGGCGCTCAACGTGCCTGCCGCTGATCCTGTCCATAAGGCGACCATCATTCCGCGCGGTCGTGCGCTGGGCATGGTCATGCAGCTTCCGGAAGGCGACCGTTATTCGGCCACCTATACCTGGATGGTGTCGCGTCTTGCCATCATGATGGGCGGTCGCGTGGCAGAAGAGCTGAAATTCGGCAAGGAAAATATCACGTCTGGTGCATCGTCGGACATCCAGCAGGCAACCAAGCTCGCCCGGTCCATGGTCACCCAGTGGGGTTACTCCGACAAGCTCGGTCGTGTGGCTTACGGTGACAATCAGGAAGAAGTCTTCCTCGGTCACTCGGTCTCGCGCACGCAGAATATTTCGGAAGAAACCGCGCAGATCATTGATGCCGAAGTGCGTCGCCTGATCGACGAGGCCTATGCCGAAGCGACCCGCATCCTGACCAAGAAGAAGAAGGACTGGATCGCGCTCGCCGAGGGTCTTCTGGAATATGAAACGCTGTCGGGCGACGAGATCAAGGAACTGATCGCGGGCAACAAGCCGTCGCGCGATCAGGGCAATGATACGCCGTCGCGCGGTTCCGGTGTTCCGAAGGCGGGTAGCCCGCGCAAGCGCAAGAGCAGCGGCGAACCGGGGAATGAACCCGGCATGGAGCCGCAGCCGCAATAAGTTGCTTATGGCAAACAGACGAAGAAAGCCGGGTTTCGCCCGGCTTTCTTTTTGATTATATCTCCAAGACAGCTGCCAAGCCCTGCAAAGGCTCGGTTAACGATTTCGGTGCATCATCTTTTGAGGGATACAACTTTAGCGACCGGCATCGCTTTGGACGCTGCCAAAGACGAAATTGCATAGAACAGGCATTTTAGGATATTAACCCAGAAATTCGCCGTCAGAGTTGCGGGCCTGCGCGACTATTGCGCTCCGGTTGAAAGGAGCGGCATATATCGACGGCGCCGGGATGGCGAAGTGGCTCAACGCAAGGCTAAACATATGACACGGAAATACTTCGGAACTGACGGCATTCGCGGACAGGCGAACAGTTTCCCCATGACGCCTGATGTGGCCATGAAGGTCGGCATGGCGGTGGGCCATATTTTCCGCCGTTCGGGTCAGGTTTCGCGGGTGGTGATTGGCAAGGATACGCGCCGTTCGGGCTATATGCTGGAAAACGCACTGGTTGCCGGTTTCACGGCGGCGGGCATGGATGTGTTCCTGCTGGGGCCGATCCCGACACCGGCTGTCGCCATGCTCTGCCGTTCGCTGCGCGCAGATATCGGCGTGATGATTTCGGCTTCGCACAATCCCTATTACGACAACGGCATCAAGCTGTTCGGTCCCGATGGCTTCAAGCTGTCAGACGAGATCGAGCTTCAGATCGAAACGCTGATCGAGGGCGATCTGTCCTCACTGCTGGCAAGCCATGGGGCCATCGGCAAGGCCAAGCGCGTCGACGGCGACATCTATCGCTATATCGAATTTGCCAAGCGCACCATGCCGCGCAACATCGCGCTCAACGGTCTGCGTGTGGTGATCGATTGCGCCAACGGTGCTGGCTATAAGGTGGCTCCGGCAGCGCTCTGGGAGCTTGGCGCGGAAGTCATCACTATCAATGACGAGCCGAACGGCATCAATATTAACGAGGATTGCGGTTCGACCCATCCGATCGGCCTGATGAAGAAGGTGCAGGAACTGCGCGCCGATGTCGGCATTGCGCTGGATGGCGACGCGGATCGCGTGCTGCTCGTCGATGAAACCGGATCGGTAATCGACGGTGACCAGCTGATGGCGGTGATTGCCGAATCATGGGCCAATAGCGACCGGCTGACCGGCGGCGGCATTGTCGCGACCATCATGTCCAATCTCGGACTGGAGCGTTTCCTGACCGATCACAATCTGACGCTCGCCCGCACCAAGGTGGGCGACCGCTATGTGGTCGAGCATATGCGCGAACATGGCTTCAATGTGGGTGGCGAACAGTCCGGCCACATCGTCCTGTCAGATTTCGCGACGACCGGGGACGGACTGATCTCCGCCTTGCAGATATTGGCTGTCATGCAGGAAGCGGAAAAGCCGCTCAGCGACATCTGCCGCAAGTTTGAACCCGTGCCGCAATTGCTCAAGAATGTGCGCACTGCCGGTGGCAAGCCGCTGGAAAATAAGAATGTAAAACACGCCATCGATGAAGCGCGCGAGCGTCTTGGCGTGCAGGGCCGCCTCGTGATCCGCCCATCGGGGACCGAACCACTGATCCGCGTGATGGCCGAGGGCGATGATCGCGTTCTGGTTGAGAAAGTGGTCAACGATATTGTCGATGTCATCTCGTCGGTGGGCAACGCGGCTTAACTTAATAATAAAAATTCGAATGATTGAAACGGCGCGTCTCTACGCGCCGTTTTTATTTTAGCTACGTCTAAGATTTATTAAAAAGGATCGTTAAAAAACAAGGTTAAGTTGTAATTAACCTTTCAAAATTATGTTCCCTACAGAAAGCGAGGATGACGCTCTGGCGTCATGATATTTCAATGGGGCAGATGATGAACGGTCTTGTGAAAACTCTTTTCGGCGGCTTGGCTGCATCTGTCGCCATGATGGCTACGGGCGCTTTGGCGGCCGATATGATCGAACCGCCGGTGGTTCCGGAAGTTGTTGTAGCGCCGCCTGCCGTTGGCGGCTGGTATCTGCGCGGCGATCTCGGCTATTCCAAGCCGAAATTCAAGGATGCGGATTACTCAACGATCGACAATTGCGATTGCGGTCCGTCGACATTCGGCAGCAACACGCTTTATGGCGACTTGAAAGGCTCTTTCCTGATCGGCGGCGGCGTCGGCTACCAGCTGACGGATTACTTCCGTACCGATCTGACGATCGATTACATGACCCGCGCAAAGTTCGAGGGCAATACATTCGGTGAAGCCTGCAACGGCGATCTGAATTGCGCTTCCGATGAACGCGCCCATTTCTCGGCGCTGTCGATCCTGGCTAATGCCTATGTCGATCTCGGCAACTTCAGCGGCTTCACGCCTTATGTCGGCGCCGGTATCGGTGGAACGCGCGTCAGATGGAGCGATCTGGACGATGTGCGCTATGGCGGCTCCATGGAAGGCACGGCCAACTGGCGCTTCACCTACGCCCTCATGGCCGGTGCTTCGGTTGATCTGACGCAGAACCTCAAGCTCGATGCCGGTTATCGCTATCGCCATATCAATGGCGGCAAGATGTTTGAAGGCAACCAGTATATTGGCGACGGTTACGACAAGGGCATGGACATTCATGACTTCCGTGTCGGCCTGCGCTACATGTTCGGCGGAACGAATGCGCCTTATGCTCCACAGCAGGTTTCGACCATTGTGGACGGCCCCGTCTACAAGTAAGCGAATACAGAGATATCTGATTGTTGAGGGCCCGGGAAACCGGGCCTTTTTCTTTGCGGCTTCGCTTGAATGACCCCCCAATTTTTATCGGGCGTTAACCATAGGTGTTCATAATTGAGATAATTCTTATGAGCGGGGTTCTCATCATGTTTGCGAAGTGGCGTGCTCTCGATCTGTCGGCCATTGTTCTGGCGGGTTTCAGCGTTGTATCCGTTGCCTCGGCGGCCGATCTCGATGCCGTCGGCTATGAGCCAATTGTCGAAGCGCAGCCGGTTGAAGTCGGCTCCGGCTGGTATTTGCGCGGCGATCTCGGTTACAATATCTCTTCCAAAACCGGCCTTTCGGCCCGCGATCAGTTCGGGAACAGCATTTCCGAAAGCTTCGATCTGGATAAGAATTTCGTGCCTTCGGTCGGTATCGGTTATCAGTTCACTGATTATCTGCGCGCCGATGTGACGGGCAGCTATTCCAAGCAGGATATGGAAGATTTTCCCGCCGAAGCCCGTATCTGGGACATGATGGCCAACGCCTATGTGGACCTCGGCAATTTCGCAGGCTTCACGCCCTATCTCGGCGGGGGACTTGGCTTCGCCAATGTGCGCTATACATTCGATACCGGTGTTGGCGATCTGAAGTCCGACGATGACTATCGGTTCGCCTGGGCGCTGATGGCTGGTGTCGGCATCGATGTTGCCTCGAACATCAAGCTCGATCTCGGCTATCGTTACGGCGTCATCAGCAGCGGCGATGTCGTCAGTGGCAATGGCATCACAATCAGCGATCAGGATATCAAGTCGCATCAGCTGCGCGCCGGTATCCGTTTCACGACCTGGTAGTCAGTGCGATTGAAAGCAGGCTGAAAACAGGGCCCTTGCGGGCCCTTTTTTGTCGCGGCCACACCGTTCTACGAATTTTGATATCGTGCGGCAGTTAAGAGCAAAATATTCCTGAAAAGCCCCGTTGTGGAAAAATGCGCTTTCCGCTATTCCCATCAACGGGCCACGTCTCCCCACCGAGACGCGTGCTATCTGAGAGGATAGAAACAACATGACGACGATTGCGAAGCCGGTAGTTCGCCCGGCTAACCCTAATTTTTCATCCGGTCCCTGTGCAAAACGTCCCGGCTGGTCGCTTGATGCGCTGGTCGATGCCGCTCTTGGCCGTTCGCATCGCGCGAAAATCGGCAAGACCAAGCTGAAGGACGCCATCGACCTTACCCGCGAAATCCTGCAGGTGCCTGCCGATTACCGTATCGGCATCGTTCCGGCATCCGATACCGGCGCTGTGGAAATGGCGCTGTGGTCCATGCTCGGCGCGCGTGGCGTCGATATGGTCGCGTGGGAAAGCTTCGGCGCGGGCTGGGTTACGGATGTGACCAAGCAGCTCAAGCTCGAAGATGTGCGCACTTTTGTGGCGCCTTACGGCGAGATTGTCGATTTTTCGCAGGTCGATTTCGACCGCGATGTCGTCTTCACCTGGAACGGCACAACGTCGGGCGCGCGCGTACCGAACGCCGATTTCATCCCGGCCGATCGCAAGGGTCTGACCTTCTGTGATGCCACCTCTGCGGCTTTCGCGCAGCGTCTGGATTTCGCGAAGCTCGACGTCGTGACCTTCTCCTGGCAGAAGGTTCTGGGCGGCGAGGGCGCACATGGCATGCTGATCCTCAGCCCCCGCGCCGTGGAACGTTTGGAAAGCTACAAGCCTGCATGGCCGCTGCCCAAGATTTTCCGCATGACTTCCGGCGGCAAGCTGATCGAAGGCATCTTCGTCGGCGAAACCATCAACACGCCGTCCATGCTCTGCGTGGAAGACTATCTCGACGCGCTTAACTGGGCGAAGTCGATTGGCGGCCTTGATGGTCTGGTCGGACGAGCCGACAGCAATTTTGCCGTTCTGGATGCTTTCGTGGCCAAAACGCCATGGATCGCCAATCTGGCCGCGAAGCCGGAAAACCGTTCCAACACCTCCGTTTGTCTGACCATCGTCGATCCGGAAGTGACCGCACTTTCTGCCGAAGCTCAGGCTGCTTTCGCCAAGGGCATGGTTACGTCGCTGGAAAAGGAAGGCGTCGCCTATGACATCGGTGCTTATCGCGATGCGCCTTCGGGCCTGCGTATCTGGGCCGGTGCGACGGTTGAGACGTCCGATCTGGAAGCGCTGACCCATTGGCTCGACTGGGCTTTTGAAGCGCAGAAAGCTGCACTCAAGGCTGCTGTCTGAGGCGCGTTCCTGTTAAGCCGTGGCCAGTCGTTGGGCCACGGCTCGCATTCCCAAAATATTTGCAGCATTTCGCATGAGCCCAATGCGGTGCCTATCTGCAAGCTCACGGTTTGAAATGCTTGGTCAGGAATTGTTTGAAGGAGGCCCCAATGGCACCTCGCGTTCTCGTATCCGATAAGCTTTCGCCCACTGCCGTCCAGATTTTCAAGGATCGCGGTGTTGAAGTCGATTACTTGCCCGATCTCGGCAAGGATAAGGAAAAGCTCCTCGAAGTTATCGGTCAGTATGACGGTCTGGCAATTCGTTCGGCCACGAAGGTCACGGAAAAGCTGATCGCCGCTGCTAAAAATCTCAAGGTTGTCGGTCGCGCCGGTATCGGCGTGGACAATGTTGATATCCCGGCTGCTTCGCGTCGCGGTATCATCGTGATGAATACGCCTTTCGGCAATTCGATCACCACAGCGGAACATGCCATTGCGCTGATGTTCGCCGTGGCGCGTCAGTTGCCGGAAGCCGACACTTCCACCCGCGCCGGCAAGTGGGAAAAGAACCGCTTCATGGGCGTGGAAATCACCGGCAAGACGCTCGGTGTCGTCGGTTGCGGCAATATCGGTTCGATTGTCGCCACGCGCGGCATTGGCCTCAAGATGCATGTGGTGGCTTTCGATCCGTTTTTGTCGGAAGCCCGTGCGCAGGAACTGGGCGTCGAAAAGGTCGAGCTGGACGAATTGCTCGCCCGCGCCGATTTCATCACGCTGCACACGCCACTCACCGACAAGACCCGCAATCTCATCAATGCGGAAAGCCTTGCCAAAACCAAGCCGGGCGTCCGTATCATCAATTGCGCGCGCGGTGGTCTGATCGTTGAAAAGGACCTCATTGCCGCATTGAAGTCCGGTCACGTGGCCGGTGCCGGTATCGATGTTTACGAAACCGAGCCTGCGACGGAGAATGAGCTTTTCACCCTGCCGAATGTCGTCTGCACGCCGCATCTGGGGGCTTCGACCTCGGAAGCGCAGGAAAATGTCGCGCTTCAGGTGGCCGAACAAATGTCGGACTATCTCACCAAGGGTGCGGTTTCCAACGCCATCAACATGCCGTCGATCACGGCGGAAGAAGCGCCGCGCCTACGGCCTTTCGTCAAGCTGGCGGAAGTTCTCGGTGCTTTTGTCGGTCAGGTGACGGATGAACCGATCGAGGAAGTGGAAGTGCTGTTCGACGGTTCCACCTCCGCCATGAACACCCGCGCTTTGCTGAGTGCGGCTCTGGCCGGTCTCATTCGCCCGCAGGTCGCCGATGTCAACATGGTTTCGGCGCCGATCATGGTGAAGGAGCGCGGCATCATCGTTTCGGAAGTGAAGCGCGACAAGTCCGGCATTTTCGACGGCTATATCAAGCTGACCGTCCGCACGACGCTGCGCGAGCGCTCCATCGCCGGAACCTGCTTCTCGGATGGCAAGCCGCGCTTTATCCAGATCAAGGGAATCAACCTCGATGCCGAGGTCGGTCCGCACATGCTCTACGTCACCAACAAGGACGTTCCGGGCATGATCGGCCTGCTCGGCACGATCTGCGGCAAGCACAATATCAATATCGCAAATTTCTCGCTTGGACGCGATCATCCCGGTGGCGACGCCATTGCCATGCTCTATGTGGATGAACAGATTCCGCAGGCAGCACTTGACGAACTGATAGCTCAGGAGGCAATCAGAGCGGCAACACCGCTTGAGTTCAACGTCGGAGAAGTTTGAAAACATGACTGAAGAGATGGCACAGCCGGAATGGCGGCGCATGCACGAGCAGGATATCGAGCGCGTGACTGTGGTAGCCAATGTGGTCCATCTCGACTTTTTCGAGGATGAAGCGGTCTTCCGGGACCGCTTCAAGCTCTATCCGGCGGGTTGCTTCGTCTATGCCCGTGACAATGACATACTGGGTTATGGCATCAGCCATCCATGGAAACTCGATACGGTGCCCGCGCTGAATTCGGTTCTCGGCGAACTGCCGGAAGACACCAGCACCTACTATATCCACGATATTGCGCTTTTGCCCGCCGCCCGCTCCGCGGGTGCCGCCACGCGCGTGCTGGAACTGATGGCCGCCCAGGCCGAAACAGACGGCTTTTTCACCATGTCATTGGTGGCCGTGAATAACTCCGAAGGTTTCTGGGAAAAGAAGGGCTTCGTCTCCCGCGACCTGCCAGCACTGGAAGAAAAGCTGAAAAGCTACTCTGATGATGCCGTCTATATGGTTCGCGCAGGCTAGCTCGCAGATATTCCGCTTCTGACGGTCTGCAAATGGCGTGATTTTTCGCTTCCGGTGCTCATGTACCCAAAAGTACATTCCGCTCCGCTTCTCCAATCCCACCATTTTCGCCTCGTCATAAACGGAATCTCAAGCGACCTAAGCGCCTCTTCTGTCCACCGTGCTCGCAAAAATCGTGATTTTTTTGCACGAAAGAGTCGCGCAAGCGGGATTCAGTCTGTATAGAGACGAGGGATCAGCACCCCGTGAACCTTTCGGGGAAGCTTGCGATCCTTGGGTTGTTAAAGGCCAATAGTTAGTTTTACGCATTTCCGAACGCAAAACCGCTTCACACTTTTGCTGGAAATGCTTCATGCCGACCGAGGAGTTTTCTTAAATGGCAAATGTGGTTGTCGTCGGGTCGCAATGGGGCGACGAGGGCAAGGGTAAGATCGTGGACTGGCTGTCCGAACGCGCCGACGTCATCGTGCGCTATCAGGGCGGTCACAATGCCGGTCATACGCTTGTTATCGATGGCGTCAGCTACAAGCTTTCGCTGCTGCCATCGGGTCTGGTGCGCGGCAAGCTCAGCGTCATCGGCAACGGCGTCGTCGTCGATCCGCACCATTTCGTCTCTGAAGTCGCGAAGCTGCGCGCACAGGGCATCGAGATTTCTCCCGACGTTCTGCGCATTGCCGAAAACGCGCCGCTCATTCTGTCGATCCACCGCGACCTCGACGCCATGCGCGAAGGCTCCAATTCGGGTCTCAAGATCGGCACCACCAAGCGCGGTATCGGCCCTGCCTACGAAGACAAGGTCGGCCGTCGCGCCATCCGTGTCATCGATCTGGCCGAACCGGAAACGCTGGAGCCCAAGGTCGAGCGCCTGCTGTCGCACCACAATCTGCTGCGTCGCGGTATGGGCCTTGAGGAAATCGCCGTTGAGACGATCCTCAAGGAACTGACCTCGGTTGCCGATGAAATCCTGCCTTATATCGATCAGGTGTGGCGTGTGCTCGACGAGCGTCGCAAGGCTGGTGACCGTATCCTGTTCGAAGGTGCGCAGGGCGCTCTGCTCGACAACGACCACGGCACCTATCCGTTCGTGACCTCGTCGAACACCGTTGCCGGTCAGGCTGCTGCCGGTTCGGGCCTTGGCCCGACGGCTATCGGCTATGTGCTGGGCATCACCAAGGCTTACACGACCCGCGTTGGCGAAGGTCCGTTCCCGACGGAACTCCACGACGAAATCGGCGAATTCCTTGGCACCAAGGGCCATGAATTCGGCGTGGTGACGGGCCGCAAGCGCCGCTGCGGTTGGTTCGATGCCGTGATCGTGCGTCAGACGGTTCGCACGTCCGGCATTACCGGCATCGCGCTGACCAAGCTCGACGTTCTTGACGGTCTGGACGAAATCAAGATCTGCGTTGCCTACGAACTCGACGGCAAGCGCATCGACTATCTGCCGTCCTCGATGGGCGCGCAGGCTCGCGTCAAGCCGATCTATGAAACGCTGCCGGGCTGGTCGGAAACGACCGCAGGCGCCCGTTCCTGGAACGATCTTCCGGCGCAGGCCGTCAAATATGTTCGCCATATCGAAGAACTGATCGGCGCTCCGGTGGCCATGCTGTCCACCAGCCCGGAACGCGAAGACACCATCCTCGTCACCGATCCTTTCCAGGATTGATCATTTCAAGGTGGCGTATTGATCAACCCGAAGCAGTTTTGCATAAACTGCTTCGGGTTTTCAGTTTTTGAGCATTGCAGTGGTGTCCGGTGGTTCAGATTGGCCAGAAAATGCCCGAAGCTTCGTCAAATCTGCCGCTATTTCGCCTCATCGTTTTGAAAAGCTTCGCTTAATTACTGCCAGACACTTTGCTTTCCCTTGATTATTGTGATTATTGGGACATTTAATTGCATCCAGTGCTTGTGGTATCTGAACGGGCGATAAACCGGGTATGACGGAATGGCGGATTTTGTAGCTGTACTGAAAAAGACGATCGATGCGCAGGCGGACAAATCGCCTGAATTACGCCAGCGCGTTTACGCGAAGGCGCGCGCGACGATCGAGCAGAAGCTTGTGACGGCAAATGCCTCGCAGGCTGTGGCGGTACGCCAGCGCAATATTCTTGAAGATGCGATTGCCGAAGTCGAAGCCTTTTATGCGCCGCCGGCAGCTGCGGCGTCACCCGATCCGGTCAATGATGCGCTCGAAGATTTTCTGCAGGAAGCGAATCAGGGCGTAAGCGCCACACGCGCTCACCATGACGACGCCGCTTTTTCTGCCGCACCGGCTGCGGAGCGTCATGATCGCGTGGCGGGACAGGACGAAGATACGTCGTTCAGCGCGGACCGCAGCGGCGATTGGAAGATCGACCGCGCCAAGGAAAAAGCGCAGGCGCGCCGCAGCGAATATATCGAGCGCAGCGCCGTCAAGGAAAAGCGCTCCTATAAGGGACTGATTGCCGGTCTCGTCGCTCTGCTCGTTCTGGGCGGCGCGGGTTACGGCGTCTGGGCCAACAAAGACAAGATTCAGGAACTCGCATCGAGCCTCGGTCGCAACGATGCGCCGTCCACGCCTGCCAGCGGCGACGCGGGCACGACGACGCCGCCTCCCGCCGAGAACCACACGGCAGATCAACAAACCACGCTACCGCCGGAACATCAGGCTCAACCACCGGCTGGCGAGCAGAAGCTCACCCAGCGTTTGATGCCGGATGGCAGCGAAACCGATGAAGGTCCCGCTGGCGGCGCGCCGGGTCTCGGCGAAGGCAAATCCACGGCAGCATCAACGCCGTCTGGCTCGCAGGCGACACCGGGCGAGCAGCCACCGGCCTCGCAGCAGGCTGTGGCCGTCGGTCAGCAGGCGCTGCTTTATGAAGAGCGTGGCGGCACCGAATCCGGTTCTGTGGAAAAGGGCAATGTCGTCTGGTCGGTCATTCAGGAAAGTCCGGGTGACGGTCAGCCGGAAGAACCGGCGGTCCGTGGCACGGTGACGATGCCGACGAGCAATCTTCAGCTGAAAATGACGATCCGCAAGAATACGGATCAGTCCATCCCCGCCAGCCATTTGATCGAGATGGTGTTCACCGTTCCCGATGGCTTCACCGGCGGCGTGATCGACAATGTTCAGCGCATCACCTTCAAGGATACAGAGCAGGCAGCGGGTAACCCGCTGATCGCGGTTCCGTCCAAGATTGCGGATAATTTCTTTATCATCTGGCTCAATGATGCCCGCACGGCACAGGATACCAACCTGTCGCTGATGCGCCGTCTGCAATGGATCGATATTCCGGTTTCCTATCGCAACGGTCGCCGTGCGCTGATCAGCCTTGAAAAGGGCGTTCCGGGCGAGAAAGCCTTCACCGACGTTCTGGGCGCTAACTAAAGCACCGTTATTGCAATGAAAAAAGGCCGCGCGAGCGGCCTTTTTGGTTGCAGAAATCTCTGCGTTATTTCTTGTTCTTTTCCGTGAAAGCCTCGATGGCTGCGGCAACTTCGTTCTGTGCTGTTTCAGCGGTATCAAAGCCACCCAGTTCCACGACCTTGCGGCCTTCCGGCAGCTGCTTGTAGACGCGGAAGAAGGCTTCCAGACGCTGCTGCTCAATCTTCGGCAGGTCGGCGACTTCCTTGATGTTGTCGTAGGTCGGATCGATATCGGAAGCCGGAACGGCGACGATCTTGTCGTCCTTTTCGCCGCCATCGATCATCTTCAGGACGCCGATCGGGCGAACCTTGATGATGGCGCCCGGTACGATCGGCTCGCGCGTGTAGACAAGCGCATCGAGCGGATCGCCGTCGCCGGCCAGTGTGCTGGTGATCGAGCCATAATTGGCCGGATAGATGACCGGCATCGACTGGTAGCGATCAACAACGATATGACCGGTCTTGTCGTCGATTTCGTATTTGGTGAAGCTGCCCTGCGGAATTTCGATGGCCGTGAAGAATTCCTTCCCATCCTGTTCCTTCTGCGGATAGTCGAGATAGGAAACATAGTCGGAAGCAGATGCGGCAGTGGCAGCGGTCAGCGCAAGAGCTGCGGCGAGCAGGAGCTTTTTCATGGGATGTCCTTTAGGCATCGGTGAAACACGCTTTGTGCCTAAAGGCCTACCATTGCAGTTATTTGAAGCTTTTATTGCGGTTGGATGACGGTTCCGCGAGAAAGCGTCTGCGATATTCCGCCGGGCTGATGCCGATCTTCTGTCGGAAATGGTGGCGCAGCGTGTAGGCGCTGCCAAAGCCCACGGAAGCGGCGATATCGTCCACACTGGCCGGGGTCTGGCAGAGCAGTTGCTTGGCGGTCGTCACCCGTTCGGCAACCAGCCATTCGCCGGGCGTGGTCGCGGTCGCTTCCGCAAAACGCCGCAGAAAAGTGCGGGCGCTCATGCGGCTCTCGCTGGCCATTCGTTCGATGGTCCATTCCGAGCCGAGATTGCTTCTGATCCGATCGAGGAGGGGGCTGATTTCGGCGCCTTCGCGTTTGGCGACCGGCCTTTCGAGAAACTGCGCCTGTCCGCCGGTGCGGTGCGCTGGCATGACCAGACGGCGGGCGACGGAATTGGCCGCCACCGGCCCAAAGTCCTGCCGCACGATTTCGATCAGCAAGTCCATTCCCGCAGCACTACCCGCAGAGGTCAAAATACGATCATGCTCGCGATAGAGCGATGCGTCATCGACCGCAATGTCAGGGTGTCTGGCGCGCAGGGCCTCCGCATAGCGCCAATGGGTCGTGGCCTCACCTCCATCAAGCAGACCTGTCGCTGCCAGAACAAATGCGCCGGAACAGATCGAAGCCAGCCGTGCGCCGCGCCGGTGCGCGCGCCGCAGTCTTTCGCAGATCGCTTCGGGCACGGGAATATCGGCGCCTTTCCAGCCCGGCACGATGATGATGTCAGCCTCATCGATCAGTTCCGGCCCATGGTCCGGGGTGATGACGAAACCGCCATGCGCGCGCAATGGGCCATCCTCAATCGGGCAGCTGGCAAAGCGATACCAGTCCGGCCCCATTTCCGGGCGGGGCAGACCGAAGATTTCTGCCACGATGCCGAATTCGAACGTGCAGAGTCCATCGTAGAGAAGGGCGACGACCAGCGGGCCGGCGGTTTGTGGCGTCTGTTTTGTCATGATCTTTACGTATATTGTCAATCGCGCCAATTGCAAGCGCGATGATGTTCAGGCGAAAAGAATGGCGAACATTACAACAGGAGATCGCCATGACCATTGCGTTGAAGACCCCGGCCAAATCCGCCGTGACAGCCATTGAAGCCGCGCCAAGCGCTTTGGCGCGCGACCATTTTGCAGCGCAATTCGCTTTCGAGACGGATTGCTGGGATGTGCATGATGCGCTTTCGAAGGGGGCCGATTTTGTGCTTCTCGATGTGCGCAGCCCAAGCCAGTTTGCAAAAGGGCATGTGCCGGGCGCGATCAATCTGCCGCACGGCAAGATCATCGGCTCGAAAATGGCAAAATGGCCGGAAGAGACAGTGTTTGTCACCTATTGCGCGGGACCGCATTGCAATGGTGCGGCGCGTGGCGCCTTGCGGCTCGCCGATCTCGGCAGGCCGGTCAAGCTCATGGCTGGCGGGATAACCGGCTGGATCGATGAGGGTTTTGAGCTGGAAACCGGGGAGGCGACAGAATAGCCGTGCCCCTAAATAAATCTGCCGCAGGGCGCTTCACGCATCCTGCGGCAGAAAAAAGTGCTTAAGGTTTAAGCCTTTATGCGTGCGCTTCCTCGACGTGGTTCAGCGCCTTTTGCTGCTTGAATGCGGCAGCCTTGACGGCAGCCTGCACCTTTTCAAAGGCGCGCACTTCGATCTGGCGCACGCGCTCGCGGCTGATACCGAACTCGCTGGACAGGTCTTCCAGCGTCATCGGATCGTCGGAAAGACGGCGGGCTTCGAAGATACGACGCTCGCGATCATTCAGCGTGTCCATGGCCTGTTCAAGCATCGAGCGGCGGTTTTCCAACTCGTCCTGTTCGATCAGAACCTGTTCCTGGCTGTTGCTGTCATCGACCAGCCAGTCCTGCCATTCGCCGGATTCACCTTCGCTTGCACGCAGCGGCGCATTGAGCGAGGCGTCACCCGACAGACGGCGGTTCATGGAAACCACTTCGTCTTCACTGACATTCAGCTTGGTCGCGATTTGCTTGACCTGATCCGGGCGGAGATCGCCATCGTCGAGCGCCTGAATCTTGCTCTTCATCTTGCGCAGATTGAAGAACAGACGCTTCTGGTTGGCGGTCGTGCCCATCTTCACAAGGCTCCACGAACGCAGGATATATTCCTGGATCGAAGCCTTGATCCACCACATGGCATAGGTGGCAAGACGGAACCCGCGTTCCGGCTCGAAACGCTTGACGGCCTGCATCAGGCCGACATTGCCTTCGGAAATGACTTCGCCGATCGGCAG
This sequence comes from Ochrobactrum sp. C6C9, assembly GCF_022627935.1. Lineage (NCBI taxonomy): Bacteria > Pseudomonadati > Pseudomonadota > Alphaproteobacteria > Hyphomicrobiales > Brucellaceae > Ochrobactrum > Ochrobactrum sp. C6C9. The sequence continues at coordinate 179,521 of NZ_JABXGB010000007.1, forward strand.
GCCATAACCGCGATAGCCCATGGCAATCTTCGCCACGAGACGCAGATGGCTCGTCACCAGCTTGTGAGCGGCTTTCGGATCCGTATGTTCATGATAACGCTTGGCCAGCATATATTCTTCCTGCGGCTCAAGCATCGGAAAACGGCGGATTTCTTCCAGATAACGGGTAAGGCCACCGTCACCGGACGTAATGCTCGGAAGATTCATTTGGGCCATAGAGCACCCTCCTTTATAATTTCAGGTTCCCATTTGGCGAACCTGTCGCGGGGGCTGCCTCCTGCACTTCCCTCACGCGAGCCTCCATATATAGGCATGATTTTGGCGAAAACACGATCCTTTAACTCATGAAACAATCTGTCACTGCAATGTGAACGCTGATCTGCGTGAAAAGTTGCAGAAAGCGTTTGTAAAGCACAGCGGATCGGACTGTTCCCGATGATCCAGGCGCAGTTTTCGAAGTAACTGCACCCGGAACGACAATGGTTCGGTCCTACCCATGCGCTTCAAAAGCTATGTTTACATGCGACGCGAGGCAGGGGAGAACCGGAAGACCTGACAGTATTATATGGAGTGCGCGCGGAAATTTTCCAGTAGGTGCTCCATATCTTCGGGCACGGGCGCTTCAAAACGCATCAAGTCATCGGTTGCGGGATGCGTGAAGGCCAGAAGCCAGGCGTGGAGCGCCTGTCTGTGAAAGCCGTTTACAGCTTCCTTCAGCGGTTCCGGCAGCTTGTTCGCTTTGGTTTTATAGGCGCTGCCATAATCCATGTCGCCGACCAGCGGATGACCGATATGGGCCATATGCACGCGAATCTGGTGTGTGCGACCGGTTTCAAGACGGCATTCCACCAGAGACGCCAAAGCTGTGGCATCCTCGCGGGGGCCGAATTTTTCCACCGTCGCATAATGGGTGACAGCGTGGCGCGCATCTTCGCGCTCCTCGTTCACCACGGCCTGCTTCGTGCGGTCGCGATGCGAGCGCCCGAGATGCGCATCGATGAAACCCTGCGGGCGCTCGGTCATGCCCCAGACGAGGGCGAGATAAGCGCGCTCCAGATCGCCGGTGCGGCCATGGTCGGCAAATTGTTCGCTCAAATGCCGGTGCGAACGGTCGTTCTTGGCCACCACCATGACGCCGCTCGTATCCTTGTCGAGACGATGAACAATGCCCGGACGGCGGATTCCGCCTATGCCGGACAAGCTATCGCCACAATGATATATAAGGGCATTGACAAGCGTTCCCGTCCAGTTGCCGTTGCCAGGGTGAACGACAAGGCCAGCAGGCTTGTTGATCACGATGAGATCATCGTCCTCGTAAAGAATATCGAGGGGAATGTTCTCGCCTTGCGGTTCGGCAGGTTCAGGCTCGGGCAGCACGATGGCAATCTTCATGCCTTCGCGTAGCTTCTGCTTGGTTTCACGAGCAGGTTCGCCGTCGATGGTCACATGACCGTCGGCAATCAGGGACTGAACGCGACTGCGGGAGAGTTCCGGCCCTAATGCTGCGGCCAGCCACTGGTCCAATCTTTTGCCCGCAGCATCAGTGTCGGCAATTAGTTCTTTCAATTGTCTCTTCCCTTCGTTATCACGCGCCACGGGTGCATGAACCGGAGTCATTTAATGCAGGATCCACACTATCCGCGATACCAGAATCAGCAGGATTCAGGATATCAGGACTATCAGCAGGGCTATTATCAGGACGAACAACCGTCCGAGCCTGTGCTTGATCCGGCAATGGAACGTGTGCGCCGCAAGATGATCCGGCTTCTGGCCGTTTCCATCGGCGTTATGCTGATCGGTCTTATGGCCGTGCTCGCCGCTGTTGTCTACAAGATCAATCGCGCGCCCGAAACCCCTGCCACGCAGGAAGCCCGTTCGGATATTCCGGGCCAGACCGCAGCGCAGCCTGTAAAACCGGAACCGCCGAAGCTGATCGAGTCGCAGATCAACCTCGTGCCCGGCACCCGCCTTCTGTCGCAAAGCCTGTCCGGCAATCAGCTTTCGCTGGAAACGCTGCTGCCCGATGGCGGCACCGAACTCATCATCTATGATTATCGCGAATCCCGCGTGGTCGGGCGCATCAAGCTCCGCAGCGTCGAGTAAGATCGGGGCTGTCTATCAATGCAAAAAGGGCGGCTGGAGCCGCCTTTTTATATTCCCGGATTGCTCTTTTCTGTAAGGGCGATTATATCAGCCAGCAGCAGACCCTATGCGCCCATCGTCTAGCGGTCAGGACGGCGCCCTCTCACGGCGCAAACAGGGGTTCGATTCCCCTTGGGCGTACCATTGATTTCCAGCACATTTTTTCGATGGCTCATAAACTCCGGTTATTCCTTGCCGCGCAGAGGGCAGACATTTTGCGATGGGAGAGCGTGCCTTTTCGACCAAATAAAAACCCCGCCTTAAGCGGGGAGAGATCATAAGAGATTATCGTGATTGTGCTTATTTTGGGCATTGAGACGCTTTTACAGTTTTAACGCCCTCAGACGGATCAACGGTCAAACATTGATCAGTGCCCTCTATACAATGACAAGAGTTGTATTTTTGCTCTGCGGCGGCACCGGACATTGAGGCAGCGACCAGAAATGTTGAATACAATACGAGGCCGACCAAGTTTTTCATGACAAGACCCTCCAAATAAACTTTTGAATGATTTTGAAGATATTTTCGGTAGGCATTCCTCACAATCGCAATAGGTTTTCCGCCAAAAACCTTTGGCAATAAATATGGCGCTTGAGAGCCTCATTTAAATCGTTGGGGAGATTGCCTCATTCCAGTTGCGAAAATTTGCAACTGGCGGCGGGAGGGTGCATAATCAGCTTATGAGCGAACGTTACAAAAAGCCCGATTACGAACAGGAATTGCGACAGGCCGGGTTGCGCATCACGCGCCCGCGCCGCATCATCCTGAATATTCTGACTGAAACGGAAGATCATCCGGATGCTTTGGAGATTTTTCGCAGGGCGGTCGAGATCGACAGCAGCATTTCGCTTTCGACCGTTTACCGCACCATGAAGCTTTTGGAAGAGCGCGGCGCCATCCATCGTCATGCCTTTGCCGGCGGTCCGTCGCGGTTCGAACAGGCAAGCGGCGCCCATCACGACCATATCATCGATATGGATTCCGGCGAGGTCGTTGAATTCCGCTCCGACAAGATCGAAAAATTGCAGGAAGAAATCGCCCGCTCGCTCGGCTATGAGATCGTTCATCACCGTCTCGAACTTTATTGCAAAAAAATAAAATCCTGACGGAACCAAATTCCAGGGCCTGCGTTTTTGGTCCATGAAGCCCGTGACCCCGCCCCCCAACACGGTCTTCACAGTTCGCCCCAACTCCCCCAACAAGGGTGGACGGCGTGAACGCCGCGCAGACGGTTAACCGTTGTGCCAGCAGGCGTTTCGCTCTTTTTTAATAAGCCGTCATGGTTCGTCCATGACGGCTTTTATTTGGGCCGGAGTGTTGTCTGGAAATCAGGAATCGAACTGTTCGTCCGGTATGGTCAGCGAATAGACAGCGCCGGTGCCATCGATGCGGTATTGCGCCTGGCCATTGACCGAGGCGGGGACTATGCGCTGAAGCACAGCGCTGCCGAAACGGGGATCGTGCTGATAGACCTCCGGCATGGCCGGATTGGTTTCTTCCCAGCGGAAGACCAGCTTTTCGCCTTCGTTTTCGGTGCGGACGACTTCTGCCGAAATCGCCACACGGCCATAAGGGATCGAAAGGCCACCGAATGAGGTCGCATTGACCACCAGCTCATGCAGCGCCAAACCGACATGCAAGGCGGCGCCCGGGAATAGATAGGGGTTGTCTCCTTCGAGACTGAGTCGCTCATCGGTGACGTCGATATATTTTTCCACCTGAGAATGGACAAGGTCGCGGAAAAGCGCGCCGCGCCAGTTGGAATCAGTCACCAGATCCTGTGAATAGGACAGCGACTGGATACGCCCGCGGAATTTCAGGAGAAAATCATCGATCGTGTCGGTGAAGCGCGCTGTCTGGCTGGCGATGCTCTGCACGATGGCCAGCATGTTCTTTGACCGGTGACTGACTTCGCGCAAAAGCGTTTTCAATACCTGCTCACGGCGTTTCAGCTCGCTGATTTCCAGTGCTGTCGTCACCAGTCCGAGGAGATTGCCGCTGGTATCGCGGTCGCAATCGATATGCAGTTCGACCCAGTGGAGCTTGTTGCCGTCCATGATGGAAAGCTCGACATTCTGCGCCGTCATGGTTTGAAGCGCCGTCTCTTTGGCCGATTTCAGCTTGGCGAGCGATGTGGAAACGATGAAATCCTCGTCGGTGCCGCCGGCTTTCCAGTTATTTTGCCAGTAGACGGGTAGATTTTCCCCCCAGGCATAGGTCAGATCGGGACGCTGATAGAGCACGCAGACATTGCTGTTACGGACTGCCCGAAGGAGCGCGCGCAGACGGGCTGCATCCGGTTCGGCTTCGCGTAATGGCAGGTCTGATGCGCTCATTATAGTCTCGATAACGGTCGATTGGGCCGGATGGCGTGCGCTGACTGAAGGTCGGGACGGTGGACCCTATTTTTCTCCAGAAAGCAAACCGCCGCGCAATCTCGCGCGACGGTATGGTGTTGTTCATATCGGTAGGGCCGGTTTACGGCCAAAAACAGACCAGTTCTGAACTGGGTTTTTCTCCGCTCTATCAGGCCTTGCGGATCGCCGAGGCTATAAGCGAAATGACCAGCAAGGCTAGGAACACGAAGAACAGAATCTGGGCGATACCCGCCGATGCTCCGGCAATGCCGCCAAAGCCCAGCGCACCGGCGACAAGAGCCACGACGAGAAATACGAGCGCGTAGTAAAGCATATCCGATCTCCTCTTTTGTATATGAGGAATAAACTACTTTGCTATGCATTCGGTTCCTGCCAGCGCGTAAAAATGAGTTATTCAAGGTTGAGGCGGGGCTTGTGTCGGGTTGCAAAGCGGGAATGCACGCCGCTCCGGGAAGAGGGTTTTCCCTCTCCCGGAGGCGATTACAACCGCCAAACGTGGCTGTAGTGGCCGAACTCAGGCCGCGACTTGGGAAGCCTCTTCGAAAAACAGCGCCTGACTGATCAGGGCTTTCACCATGTCGGGATTGAACGGCTTGGTCACGAGGAAGGTTGGCTCGGGGCGTTCGCCGGTCAGCAGGCGTTCCGGAAAGGCCGTGATGAAGATGACAGGGATCGTGTCGTCTTTCAGGATTTCATTCACGGCGTCGATGCCCGAGCTGCCATCGGCAAGCTGGATATCAGCCAGAACCATCCGCGGCTTCTCTTTTTCATAGAGTGCGAGGGCCTCATCCTTGGTGCGGGCGATGCCGACGACCTCATGTCCGAGGCTTTCGACCATCTGCTCGATATCCATGGCGATCAGCGGTTCGTCTTCGATGATCATCAGGCGGGTTGCGACCTGACGCGAGATTTCCGTCGATGCGGCGGAAAGCAGACGTCCCAGCTCGCCATCGTCGACATTGAGAACCTCGGCGGCTTCCTTGTCGCTGAAGCCTTCGACGGCCACCAGCAAGAAGGCCTGACGGGGCAGCGGCGCAATATGCGCCAGATTGCGGTTTGCCCGCTGTTCCCAGCCGATCTCCGAAGATTGTTCCGGCACCCGGATCGATGCGGTCTTGTAGAGGTCGCAGAACAGGCGATAGACGCCGATGCGGTCCGACGATGTATCCGGGAAAATGCTCAGATCGGCGATCAGAGCTTCTAGCACGGCCGCCACGTAAGCATCGCCGGATGTCTGAGAACCGGTGAGGGCACGCGAAAAACGGCGAAGATAGGGAAGATGCGGCGCGATACGCGTCGATAACGTCATGGTAATGGAACTCCTCATCTGCCGCTTTGTTTTACATTCGCATGAATCCGGTTTGAACAATCGGCTCGAACCAGCTTCTGGCCAAGCGCGATCATCCGCAATCGGGCGCGGCATTACGGATGGAAACGATGCGACTTGAAAAAAGTTCCGAACTGGCGGCATAATTTCTGGAACTTTTTTGGGGCTGGTGCATTCCCCGTCCAACAGAAGCTTTGTAACAAATAGGACAGGGCTCATCGCCTAGAACGATACAATATGACAGATAAAGATAACCTTCATACGAATGGCGTCGCGGCGTCGCGGCGCGTCCCGAAGGACATATTAGGACCCAATTGTGAAGTCGGATTGAAACTCAAGGCGTTGTACGCCTCGATTCAAGATGAGACGATCCCGGACCGTTTTCTCGATCTTCTCGAAAAACTCGATCAGGCTGAACAGGAGAGTATGCGTGGACAGAGCACCCGTTCCGTCGGTTGATGGAAATGCCCCTCAGGAGGGCCCGCAAGGCGCGCAGTTCAAGCGAGAGCTGCTGGCGTCGCTGCCAAGCTTACGCGCATTTGCCGTGTCACTTATCGGCCAGCATGACAAGGCAGACGATTTGGTACAGGACACCATCATGAAGGCCTGGGCCAAGCAGGAAACCTTCGAGATGGGCACCAATATGAAGGCCTGGCTTTTCACCATCCTGCGCAATGAATTCTACACTCAGATGCGCAAGCGTGGGCGTGAGGTGCAGGATACGGATGGCCTGTTCAGCGAACAGCTCGCCGTGCATCCTTCGCAATATGGCATGCTGGATCTGCAGGATTTTCGCTCGGCGCTTGAGCAACTGCCTGACGATCAGCGCGAAGCGATCATTTTGATCGGCGCTTCCGGCTTTGCTTATGAAGAAGCGGCGGAGATTTGCGGCTGTGCGGTCGGCACGATCAAAAGCCGTGTCAGCCGTGCGCGGACCCGGCTTCAGGAAATCCTGAAGATCGAAGGCGAGGGCGATTACGGCCCCGATGCCGATTCGTCCCGCGTCACCTTGAGAAGTTTTGCATGAGGCTTCATGCCGCCGGATTCTTTGATCCGGCGGCATTCACCACAAGCTTAAGCAGTTTGTGTGCCATTTTGGCTTAAATGATCCGGTGCCGTCGCCCGGCGGCATTTATTTTCGCTGGTCATGACAGTTTTTTGCCCCAGACACTTGAAGGTTAGCCGCCACTGATATTTGCTATCTGAAGTGGGTGTTCAATTTGTATTGGGGCGCGTTTTGCCATCAGTCTTGTTGCAGAAACTGCTTCAGTCTTCACCGAAACCGATTGCGGTTATCGTCTCGCTCGGACTTGTGCTTCTTTCTGCCGTGATGACGCTGTTTCTGTCCTCGAGCGTTACGCATCAGATTGTCGATATTTCCCGCAATTATGCCTTGCGCCAGCAGGTGGACAAGGTTGCCCGGCTCGCCAACAATATCGAGATGAGCCGTCGCGGCTATCTTCTGACGCTCGACGAGGCGCATCTCGATCTCTATCGCAATTCGATCCTCTCTGTTGAGCAGACATTGACCGATCTGGAGGCCCTGTCGGTCCCCAATCCGTTGCAGGATACGCGGGTAAAGCAGATTCGCGCTCTGATCGAGCGGGAAGAAGCGGATGTGCGCCAAACGGTGGAGCTTGCATCGTCGGGCAATGTCGCAGCAGCGATGCAGCGGGTGCGCAGCGACGAAGGCAAGGCGTTGATGGACCAGCTGTCCACCACCGTGTCGGACTTCATCGATGTGGAAGAAAAGCAGCTTGCCGAACGGAACGAGCGCATCAACCGGATGCGCTACTGGATGACGGCCACCTCCATCGTGGCGCTGGCTTCGGCGGCGATGCTGGGCTTGCTGCTTTTCAGCCGCGTGCAGCGTTATGCGCGCACCATGTTCGAAGGGCAGTCGGCGCTGCGCTCTGAAAACGAGATTCTTGAACAGCGGGTGCGCGAACGCACAGCCGAACTGGAGGAGGAGCGCCGCATTGCGGAGCGTGAGCGTTATCGCGTCGAGCTTCTGCTACAGGACACCAATCACCGTATCGGTAATTCTCTGGCGACCGTCTCCTCCCTGCTGGGTTTGCAGATGCGACAGGCGCGTAGCGAGGATGCACGCGCTGCCCTTTCGGCGGCGCGCGACCGGGTGCAGACGGTTTCGACAGCCCATCGGCGTTTGCGGCTGGGCGAAGACATGGAAACCGCCCGCGTCGACGAGTTTCTGACCACGGTTATCAACGATATCCGCAATGCCATCGGTCAGGACCGCCAGATCGAGATCGTGACGAATTTCGAGCAACTTGACCTGAAAGCCCGGGATGTGACGACCATTGGCATCATCGTCGGCGAACTTGTGACCAACGCCATCAAACATGCTTTCAAGGGGCGACCAGGCGGACAGATTTCCGTCAGTTTTCAGGCGGATGCCGATGGTGTGCCCGTTCTGGCGGTGGAAGATAATGGCGTCGGTTGGGGGACGGAAGGCGCGAAGCCGGGCGACAAGAACGGACTTGGCACGCTGGTGGTGGAACAGCTTTGCATGCAGTTCGGCGAAAAGCCGGTCTATGGTGAAGCCGTGGATCGCGCTGGCACACGCGTTTCTGTGCGTCTTGCATCGCTGGTCGATAGCACCGACGCGGCTGCGCAGTAAAGCGAAGCGCCTCCCGATGACCCATGAAAAAACACCGGAACGGTTCCGGTGTTTTTATTTTTATAGGGCTTTTGTCAGGCTTTGGGCGGTCGCTTCTTCTTGTCTGAGAGGAGCGAAACCAGAGCAATGCCTGCAAGCGGCAGGGCGGCTGCCAGTATCGGCCGCTTGAGGATTGATGGGATCGTCGCAAGAGCGGCTGTCGCCATCATTGCCGATTTGTCGGCTGCGATCCGCTCTTTGCGCTTTTTCGCCTCTGCTGCGGCCTGTATCTTCAGAACAGCGAGAACCAGCAGCGCAAGTATCAGCGAAATGGCGGCAAGAATCAGTGCTGCAAGCGGACCGCCATAGGTCTGCGCCAAAGCCAGAAAGGCCGCGACACAGAGAAACGTGACCGTGATGATGCCGAAAATGCCAATCGCCACGCCGTAAATCGCTGCGCGTCGCGTTTGGCTGACGGTGAATCTCACTTCTTCGCCAGCCAGAGCGGACAGGATAGGGACCAGAGCTTTAAGCATGGGACGCCTCAGCGGCGGGAAAGAAGGGCGAGCAGATAGCCGATGCCGAGCGCGGTAGCGAGCGATGTAATCGGACGTTCACGAACGGTTGCCGTCAATTGCGCTTCGAGGTCCTGCGCCTTTCCGCACAATTCATCAACAACATCGCCGCCTTGCAGATAGGCGCTCTGATAGGTTTCCTTCGCGGTGCGCTTGGCGTCGCGGACGGTCTGGTTGCCGAGATTGGCGAGCGTCGCGGCGATGGCTGCGATGTCTTCCTTCAACTGCTCGACCTGCGCCTGCAAGTCTTCCGTTGTCGAATCGGTCAACGCTTCCTCGATCTTTTCTTCGATCTTGCTCGTCTTCGCGGATGCACGCGCCATATCTGGCCTCCTGTCATAACGGATTATCGTTGTAACAACGCTTTTCGTCACCAATGGTTGCACGCATTAGCCAATTGCAGCAACGCTGCGCGTCACTTCTCGTGCGTCATGGTAAACGGGCACAGCCGTCGCAGGTGCTCGTCAGAACAAGGCGTGGTCAGACCATGTCAGACGAGGAACAGATAGGCTGCGCCTGCAATCATCAGGAAGGCAAGGCCGACATGGGCCGGTTTCAGCGCGCGCTGTGGAGCTGGCAGCGGATCATCATTGCCCGCCATGGCGGTTCTTGCCGCATGTTCGAGTGCCTGAATGTCTTTGTGCATCATGTGCATGCTCCTCCTGCCGGACCGCACGCCCCAATATTGTTGATCAGGGAGACGGACACTTCCGACATGGTTATCAGGTCTGATTTGTCCGCATTATGCAACAGCTATTTCTCAGGGGTTTGATAGCCCTCACCTCCCAAAAAGCTGGCAGAAAAAGGCAGTTAAAACAAAACATGACTTGCATCATCATATTATTGGGGTTTAAAAAGAGTTCGACAAGCAGCGCTGCGGCGTGCGTGATGGGTCGTCCTTGGCGCCCGAGTTGAACAATCAAAAGGCGATCAAGATGACTGGTTTCTGTCGGAAAGGCTTCATGGCTGCGGCGATGGGCATTGTCTTGCTGGGCGTTGGTCCGGCATTGGCTCAAGAGGTGACACAGCCCAATCCTTCAACTGCGCCCGCAGCCACTCAACCAGCCACCCATCCTGCGCCTGCCGCGCCTGCCGCACCTGCGCCGTCGGCTCCAGCAGCACAGCCTGCTCCGGCAGCGCCCACCTCGACTGCGCCTTCGGCCCCGCAAGCCGAGCCACAGCCCGTAATCGCTGGCCAGCCTGCCGCCGAAGAGCGCGATGCCAGCCTTCCGCATGATCTGTCGCCCTGGGGCATGTTCATGGCTGCCGACTGGATCGTGAAGGCGGTGATGATCGGTCTCGGTCTTGCCTCGCTCGCAACATGGACCATCTGGGTCGCCAAGTCGCTCGAACTGGCTGGCGCACGTCGCCGCGCCAACAAGGCGCTGAAGACCATCGGTCATTCCGCCACGCTTTCCGAAGCTGTCCGCGCGCTTGACGGCGTCAAGGGTCCGGGCGCCATCATGGTGCGCGCCGCGGAAGACGAGGTTCGTCTCTCCAGCCCCGCACTGGCGCGGGCTGGCGGCGAGGGCCTGAAGGAACGCGTTTCGTCGCGCCTGTCCCGCATTGAAGCCAAGGCTGGCCGTCGCCTGTCCAAGGGCACCGGCATTCTCGCCACCATCGGCTCGATTGGACCATTTGTCGGTCTGTTCGGCACCGTCTGGGGCATCATGAATTCCTTCATCAACATCAGTGAAGCGCAGACGACCAATCTGGCCGTGGTGGCTCCGGGTATCGCCGAAGCGCTGCTCGCCACGGCCATCGGGCTTGTCGCCGCTATTCCGGCGGTTGTGATCTACAACGTCTTTGCCCGTGCGATCACCGGCTACCGTTCGCTTCTGGCCGATGCATCGGCAGGCGTTGAACGTCTGGTCAGCCGAGATCTGGATTTCAGGGCAGCAGGCGTGCGTGAAGGCACGCTGCACGCAGCGGAGTAGGCATCATGGCGAGTAAAGTCCGCGAAGGCGGTGGTGACGATCTCGAGCTCAATCACGAGATCAACGTAACGCCCTTCATCGACGTGATGCTGGTTCTGCTCATTATCTTCATGGTGGCAGCACCGCTTGCGACCGTGGACGTGAAGGTTGATCTGCCTGCATCGACCGCTGCCGCCGCGCCGCGTCCCGACAAGCCGCTTTATGTGACGCTGAAGGAAGACCTGAGCGTCAGCGTCGGCAATGATGTCGTGGCGCGCGATCGTCTGGGGGCGGCACTGGATGGTCTTTCGGAGAAGAACAAGGAAACGCGCGTTTTCCTGCGCGCCGACAAAACCGTCCCTTATGAAGAGCTGATGCGCATCATGAATTCGCTGCGTGAAGCGGGCTATCTCAAGATCGCACTGGTCGGCCTCGAAACTGTCGGCGCGGCTGCTCCTGCTGCTCCTGCGTCCCCCGCACCGGCGTCTGCTGCGCCCGGAGCGGCACAATGAACGCACTTCCGCCCGATCATCCTCCCGTGAAGGTGGCTTCTGCCGACGCCCATCACCATTCCTTCTGGCATGATGCGGGACGCTGGATCGGCGCGGGAATTCTTGTGCTGACTGTGCATGCGGCTGGTGCTTATGCAATCCACCAGATGCGGGAAGAAGACCAGCCGGATGGCGGACAGGTCGCAGCCATGGTGGTTGAGCTTGCGCCGGAGCCGATGGCTCCGATGGAAGAGCAGGTTGCTGATGAGGCACAGCCGGAAACGGCGGAAGCGCCGCAGGAAGTCGAGCCTGAGCCGGTCGTTCAGCCGGAACCGCAACCTGAAGAGCCAACGCCGCCAGAGCCCGAGCAGGTAACACCACCGGAACCCGAGCCGCAACCTGAGCCGGAAGTTCAGGAGAAGCCGGAAGAGATTATTCCAGATGTGGTCGAGGCTGAAAAGCCGGAAGTGGCCGTACCCATGCCGGTTGAAAAGCCGGAACCAAAGCCCGAGCCGAAGCCAGAACCCAAGAAGGTTGAAAAGCCGAAGCCTGAAAAGCCCAAGCCGCAAAAGGTTGAGAAGCCGAAGCCCAAGAAGGCGGAAAAGGCACCTGAGACCCGTCAGGCCAGTGCGCCCCGCATGGACGCTGATAATGGTGAGCGGGCCGCCGCTAACCGTCGCGGCGAAAACTCAGCCTCGGCTGGTGTAAGCTCGGCCAAGTGGACATCGAAACTGCAGGCTCACATGGCCCGCAACGTACGCTTCTTGCAACGCAAGGCGCGCAATGCCAAGGGTCTGGTACAGGTAACATTTGTGATTGATCCATCCGGGAATGTTATCTCGGCGCGTCTGGCCGGTTCGTCCGGCGATCCGGCGGTTGACCAGCTAGCGCTGGAAGCCGCACGTCGCGCCTCTCCTGTGCCGGCACCTCCGGCAGCTATGGCCAGAGCACGGATGCCGATCACGTTGCCTCTGCTGTTCAAGTAAGTTCTCGAGCTTGTAATCGAAAAAAAGCCGGGCGAAATGCCCGGTTTTTTCGTTTGGGCTTTACTGTGTCAGCGCCGCCTGTTGGCAGATCACCCCGGTAACTTGCACATCGGCTTGGCCTAGTTTGACACCGAGCAAATCCAGAAGAGCAAAGAGCAGATTGTCAAGCAGTGCTGAGATAGGCGTGAGAAGAGCACCGAGAAGACTGAAAACGCCGCTTAAATCCAGAGAAATCAAACCCAGATCTACGTTCACTTCCATCTTCGAAAGCAGGGCGGATGTGAGTCCCCCCAGGAGCTTGGTCGACGAGGCAGTTTGGATTTTTTTATTCTGTATGTCGCTATAACTGAAGTTGAGAATTCTTTGGACATCATCTCCCAACGGAATTTCTGCCTTCGCATATACATCGGGTCCAATACCCAAAACCTTTATTTGCGCAATCTTCTTGCTGGTGACCACCGGCTTCTTGTTGAGATTTTTAAAGTCGGGATCGCTTAGATTTCCAAGGTAAACCCCAGCAATTCCGGTCGTCACACCAATGCCGACTTTCGCACTTTGCGGCCCCGCCGGGCAGCTTACGCTTTTCAGTTCCCCTTCCGCCGAAGCAACATCGACATAGATGGGTAATTTCAAATCTCCGAGCGTAATGAGCCCTAGAACCGAGCTGTTTAACAGCCCCACATAGAGCGATATTCTGATTTGAGCGGTGCGAACGAGCGAACCGACAGCGCCAACCCTGAAATATGGAGTCGATTGGGCTGGTTCGCCGATAGCGACACTGACCGTAACGGTTGCAAGCCCGCCAAGGTCGAGCCCTGTTCCAACGTCGATCTGGTGCTTGCCACCCAAGATTGCGGATGCGGTCACAAGCTGCAAGACATTGGCGGTGATGTTGTAATTGCCAGCAGACCCTATACTGGCATTCGCCAGAGAACCAAGCCCAAGCAGTTTTCCGACTGGCAGTTTGGTGGAAAGTGCTGCAGCATTTTTTCCAAGAACATTGAGCGCCGCCTTGGCTGTTGCGTTGTTGGTCACGACATCCGCCATCACCTTTGCCAGAACGCCGACTGACACATCCGTGTTCAACAGCTGGTCGTAAGTCCCGGCGGTCAGCCCAACCTGCGGCGCCAGTTTGTCGAGAAAGCCAAGCAGATTGATATCGGTGGCGGCAAGCGCGTTATAATCCAACAGCTTGAGATTGAGGGTTGTACCCAACAAACCGCCGAGAAGTCCGTTCAACGCGCTTTCATTCGTGTTCAGACTGGCCAATCGGGAGCCGATGGAAAAGGCCGCTTCCGCATGGGAGGCGGCCATGCCGCTCGCGCTGACCGCAGGGCGATCCATCAGCGCCTGACCGAAATAGAGATTGCCAGGTTTTGCGAGCGTCACCCGCACGGCATCGGGACTTGTTCCACCTGCCACGAAGCGTGACCCGACAGCCACCGATTTATCGGCGGTATATTTGCCGGTCTCCACCCAGACACGCGTGAGATTATCCGTCTTGCCTTTCACGATGGACGGATCGTAAGCGCCCGTCATCATGACCGGATCAAGCCCGTTGGCCTGCAATTGCTTTTTCACCGCGTCGCTAGCAGTGCCTATTGTGCTTGCGCCACTGATAGCCGCCAGATCGGCCATGTTCTGCAATTGCCGTCGCTCCAGATAGAGCGAGCTTGAATCGATGGTGAGTGCGGCGATTGCCAGAAAGAGCGGCGCGACAAGGGCCGCCATCGTGGCCAGATTGCCTTCGCGCGCCTTGAGAAACCGTAAGCCCCCCGCCCGCATGTCATGTCCCTCCGAGCCGGATTGTCGAAGCGCGCGTGATCGTCTTGCCCGGCAAAGGCAATCCCGTGAACAGATTCCAGATCGGCAGATTGGCCGCGTTATAGCTGATCGTGACTGTGAACTGGCTTGGATCCGACGCAGCATTGTCGATTGCGGTCTCGATCTGCGCCGGGTTGATCAGCGTGTATTTGGCCGCATTTTTCTGGATATAGGTCGTGGCAAGGGTCTGCCGCTCCGCCGCATCGATGCCCGCAAGCGCCGTGCGCGTCGCATCCGCAGCAAGCTGCTGCACGGCATTGGCCGCCCCAAGATAAATGCCAAAAGCGATCACGCCCATTAGCAGCAGCAGAAAAACAGGCGCCAGTATCGCAAATTCTACTGCCGCAGTTCCCACTTTATTACGTGGAAAAAGAACAGCAGATCTTAAACTCTCCTGAAACCATGCTTTTCTCTTCAACGATGGGGAATTAATCGTTTTAACTGTGTTCCCGCAGTCCATATGCCCTCCCGTCCAAGAGCAGATAAACTTTTATGTATATACATCACGAATGAACATGCTTCATGCACGCGCATTCAACTGTTTGACAGAAGAAATGCGTTCGATTTTTATTTTTATTACTTTTCATATTAACGCCGTCGATGCCATATCAACATAAAATAATTTAATAAAAGCTAAATAGATAGAAACAGCAAAACCTTATTGAACTCGCAGTAAATTATAACTACAAGTTGCACAAAATAACGGCAGTTACGCAGGTTCTCTTGTTTACCCGCGCAAGTCTACGGCGAAAGCGACCACCCGCCAACCAGTCCCCGAAGCGTCGACAATGGCTGGTTGCATGACAAATAATTAAGATGAAATCTTGAGTGCGAAAGTTTAGATAACCCGAAGCACCACTTTATTGGGAGAAGTACGGGCACGCTTCGGTTATCGGGCGTGCAGGCTTGCGGCCAGAACGGGTGCTTTTCACGGACAAGGCATGGTTTTCCCGCGAGAGCGGGGATTCAAGAATTCAGGGGATTTAACGTTGGGCACATCTTCCGCTTCATCCGGTTCGGGCCAGAAGGCGACATTGTCGCAAAAGCGCGCCTTCGGCAAACGCCGTCGCTGGTGGCTGTGGCTGCCCGCTGCGGTCATTGCTGTCTGCGCTGGCTGGTATTTCTTCGATGCGCGCGCAGCCGGAAACGAAAAGAGCAGCTATCTCGCTGAAACGGTTGTGCGTGGCGATATTGAAAACGCGATCACCGCGGTGGGTACACTCAGCGCCCTGCGCAGCATCAATGTCGGTGCGCAGGTCTCGGGACAGCTCAAAAGCGTGCAGGTGGAAGTTGGCGACCAGGTCACGGAAGGCCAGTTTATCGCCGAGATCGATCCCTCTCCCTTCGAGAAGAGGGTTGAGATCGCTAGCGCGCAGCTCGACAATCTGAAAGCCCAGCTTCTCAGCAAGGAAGCGCAACTGACGCTCAAGAAGCTCAACGCAACGCGGCAGAAGTCCCTGCTTGCCACGCGCGGCGTTTCTCAATCGACGGTCGATCAGGCCGAAGCCGATCTCGCCATGGCCGATGCGGATGTGAAGGCGCTTGGCGCGCAAATCCGCCAGCAGCAGTCGCAATTGGCGAGCGACACGGTCGATCTCGGCTATACCAAGATCAACAGCCCCATGGCGGGCACCGTCGTCGATCAATCCGCCAAGGAAGGCGAGACGCTGAACGCATCGCAAACCGCGCCGACCGTCGTGACGGTCGCCGACCTCAAGGTCATGACCGTCGAAGCGCAGGTTTCCGAAGCGGATATCGCCAAATTAAAGCCCGGAATGGAGGTTTATTTCACCCTGCTCGGCCAACCGGAAAAACGTTTCACGGGCACGCTGCGCCAGATCAAGCCGACACCTGCCACCGAAAATAACGTCGTGCTTTATTATGCGCTGTTCGATGTGCCGAACCCGACCGGCGAACTCATGATCAATATGAGCGCGCAGGTCTATTTCGTGATCGATTCGGCCAAGGATGTGCTGCTCGTTCCAACCTCTGCGCTGAGCTTCAAACGCCGCGACCCTTCCGGTGAGGCGGGAGGTCAGCAAGCCGAACGCCCGCAAGGGCAGCGCAACGGCACCCGCAATGGCGGCAGCCCGCGTGATGGCCAGCATCGCGGAAAACCGCAGATTATCGTCAAGGTCGTTGACACAAATGGCGCTATCGCCGAGCGCACAGTCGAAGTCGGCGTGCGCAACCGCGTGCAGGCCGAAATCAAAAGCGGACTGGAGGAAGGCGACAAGGTCGTCGTCACCAGCGCTTCGGGAACTTCGTCCGCTGGAAATGCCAATGCCCGTGGCGGTCGTCGCCCCGGCGGCATGTCCTTCTTCTGAGGACGTCCCCCATGCAAGACGCGCCCCTCATCCGGCTTGAAGAGATCAGCAAGACGTATCACAATGGCGACCTCGCCGTTGAGGTTCTGCATGGCATCAGCCTCGACATCCGTGCGGGCGAGTTCGTCGCCATCATGGGTGCTTCGGGTTCAGGCAAATCCACCCTCATGAATATTCTGGGCTGCCTCGACAGCCCGACTAGCGGGCAATATCGGATCGACGGTGAAGATGTTTCCACCCTCGATGCCGATGCGCTGGCCGCCCTGCGCCGCCGCACATTCGGCTTCGTCTTTCAGAGCTACAATCTGATCTCGACATCGACCGCGCAGGAAAATGTCGAGGTTCCGGCGATCTATGCAGGCATGCCCGCTGCCGAGCGTCATGAACGCGCAGCCGAACTGTTGAACTCGCTGAAGCTCGGCGACCGTATCGACCACCGCCCCAACCAGCTGTCGGGCGGTCAGCAGCAGCGCGTTTCCATCGCGCGCGCTTTGATGAATGGCGGACGCATCATTCTCGCGGACGAGCCAACGGGCGCGCTCGACAGCCAGAGCGGCGAGGATGTGATGGAACTGCTGCGCAACATGCACCAGCAGGGCCACACCATCATCGTCATCACCCACGCCCGCGAAGTGGCGGAGCGCGCAGACCGGCTGATCGAGATCAAGGATGGCGAAATCCTGTCCGATACGACCAAGCGGGGCATTCCAGACCGGCAGGCGCCGCAGCGCTTGCAGCGGACGGGCGATGGACATGCCGCGCGCATTGCCGATATTTCGGAAGCCGTAAAAATGGCCATGCGCGCCTTGCGGGCCAATATTTTCCGCACAGTGCTGACGCTTCTCGGCATCATCATCGGCGTCAGTTCGGTGGTGACGATGCTCGCCATCGGCACCGGCGCGCAAAATTCGATCCTCGACCGCATCAACGCCATGGGCACCGACCTGGTGCTGGTGCGCCCGTCCATGACGGGTTTTCGCGGCTCGGGCAGTATCGCAACGCTTGTGCCAGCCGATGCGGACGCGATCCTCGAACTGCCGAACATCAAATCCGCCGTGCCGGAAGTCACAGGCACAGTCACGCTCAGGCGCGGCAATGTCGATTACCAGTCACAGGCCAACGGCACCGTTCCGGCTTTTTCGGAGGCCAAATCCTGGAAGCTCGCGACGGGCGATTTCATCACGCAGAACGATATAACCTCCTATGCGCCGGTTGCCGTGCTCGGAGCCACCGTGGTCAAGACGCTGTTTCCGGATGGCAGCAATCCGATCGGCCAATATATTCTGATCCAGAAAATCCCGTTTCAGGTCATCGGAACGCTTGCGCTGAAAGGGGCTGGCTTCGGGGGTACGGATCAGGATGATGTGGTGGTCGTTCCGCTTTCGACCGGCAATCTGCGCCTGTTCGGCCAGAAATATGTGCGCACCATCACAGTGCAGGTGAAGGATGCGGATCTCATCAACACGACACAGGAGCAGATTCAGGGCCTGCTCGACGAGCGCCACAAGCAGCGTGACACGATGATCACCAATATGTCGTCGATTCGCGACGATGCGGCGGCCATGGGCAGCACCATGACGCTGTTTCTCGGTTCTGTTGCCGCCATCTCGCTTCTGGTCGGCGGTATCGGAGTCATGAATATCATGCTGGTCAGCGTGACGGAGCGCACACGCGAAATCGGCGTGCGCATGGCCACCGGCGCAAGGCGGCGGGATATCCTCCTGCAATTCATCACGGAAGCGCTCACTGTCTCGGCCATTGGCGGCGCCTTCGGCGTGGTCATCGGCCTTGGGGCCGCCGCCATCGCCGGTTGGGCCGGACTTTCGGTCGGTTACAGCATCGGGCCGGTTCTGCTGGCTTTCGCCTGCGCCTTCGCAACAGGGCTGGTCTTCGGCTTCCTGCCCGCCCGCAAGGCGTCGCGCCTACTTCCAGCCGTCGCGCTGTCGTCTGAATAGGACCACGCGGGAACTGATGGAAAAAACCGGGCATTTCGCCCGGCTTCTCATTCAATCTATTTCGCTTGGTCAGGCCGTGCCGGTCGAGCCGAAGCCGCCAGCGCCGCGCGTGGTTTCGGTCACCTCAGTGCGTTCCTCGATCTTCGGCTGTACCACGGGTGCAAAGACTGCCTGTGCGATGCGCATGCCGCGTTCAATGCGGAAATCATCGTCACCCAGATTGACCAGCAGCACCTTCACCTCGCCGCGATAATCGGAATCGATGGTTCCCGGTGTGTTGAGGCAGGTAATGTCGTTTTTGAAGGCGAGGCCGGAGCGCGGACGAATCTGCACTTCAAACCCTTCCGGGATTTCGAAGATCAGACCCGTCGGCACCAGCGTCCGGCGTCCGGGCAACAGCACGATCTGGCGGTCTTCGGCAACGGCTGCGCGCAGGTCCATACCTGCAGAACCGGAGGTCTCATAGGCGGGAAGTTCAAGGCCTTTCGCATGTTCGAGGCGAATAATGCCGAGCGTTGGTGCTTGAGCGGATGCTGCGGTCATGAGGGAGCCTTTCCTGCGGGAATTCAAATTGGCGACGCTCATACGTGAAAACAGATCAAAGGTGTACCGCCTATTTGGCGTTTTGCAATGATAGTACGGCACAGGATCATGCTTTTTTTCGTGTATAGCCGATCTGACGCTGCCGTCAGCGCAGGTCGAGCGGGACGACGGTGGTTTCCTTGATTTCTTCCATCACAAAGGAAGCCGAAACATCCGACAGCGGAACGCTGGCGATCAGCTGCTGATAGAGCCGGTCATACGCCTTAACGTCGGTGACCCGCGCTTTCAGCACGTAATCGAGATCGCCGGTCATGCGGTAGACACCGACGATTTCCGGGAAACGCGCCGTGGCGTTGCGGAATTTGGCCAGCCATTCCGGATCATGGCTGGATGTGCGCACCAGAATGAACACGGACAGGCCGCAACCCGCCAGCTCGGCGTCCACCAGCGCGACGCGCGCCTTGATGATGCCTTCCTCTTCCATGCGCTTGACCCGCCGCCAGCACGCATTGCGCGACAGGTTCACGCGCTCCGACAGAGAATCAACGGACAATGTGCCGTCAATTTGCAGTTCTCCCAATATTTTGCGGTCTATCTCGTCCATAGATGCTATCATGGTGGGATGATTGTCCCAATTTTTTACAGATTTCAAGGATATTTTGAGATTTCATCTTCCTCTTTCTTGCTAAAATGATTTTCCAGAAAGGCGCTTCAGCGCAGGGCATAAGAGAATGAATTTCTCAATCAAACGGGAGCATTTGCAATGACGACGCGTATTACCCGCATTTTCACCGAGCATCCCGCATCGGTTGATGAGACCTATTTCGAGCATATGGCATTTGCATCGCGGTTTTCATTCAAACTGTTCGGGGCAGCCTTTGCTGCTTTGATTCATGCATTTTTGCCATTTTTGTTCGAAAAGACTGCAAGCACCATCGTCCGTCAGCTTTATGAGCGGACGCATAACAGAGGTCGCTAAGTTACGCGGTTTCCGCTTTCGGGCGACACGTTTATATCGGATCGCACATGTGCCGTTGGGCCGCCTATCTCGGACCTGAGACCTATCTGGAAGACATTATTTCGTCTCCCTGTCATTCGCTCGTGGCGCAAAGCCACGATGCGCATGAAGCCAAAACACGCACCAATGGCGATGGTTTCGGCGTCGCCTGGTATGGGCATCGCACCGAACCGGGCCTTTATCGGGATATTCTGCCAGCCTGGTCCGATCAGAATCTTGGTAGTCTGGCGCGACAAATCAGGTCGCGCCTTTTTCTTGCGCATGTGCGCGCCTCGACGGGCGGGCTGACCAGCCGTTCCAACTGCCACCCCTTTGTTTCCGGGCGCTGGAGCTTCATGCATAACGGGCAGATCGGCAGTTTCGACCGGCTGCGCCGCAGGCTAGAAGCGCATTTGAGCGATCATGTCTACGCGCAGAAGCACGGCGCAACCGATTCCGAGCTGATCTTTCTGCTGATGCTGGAATTCGGCCTCGACAGCGATCCGGTTCAGGCCATGAAGCGCGTGGTGGCGACGATCGTGGATGAAGCCGGAAAGGCCAATGTGCCGCCGTTTCTGCGGCTGACCGCCGCCTTTTCGGACGGCAATCAGCTCTATGCCATCCGCTATGCCACCGACGCCTTTGCGCCGACGCTTTATACGGCAACGCTTGGCGCATCGTCCGGCATCTGTGTGGTGTCGGAGCCGCTGGATGGCGAAGCCGCCAACTGGATGGCCGTGCCGGCAAACAGCTTTGTCACCGTCTCCCGGCAGGGGCGCATCGCCATCGACGGTTTTGAGGGGACGATGGCGTCTCCTCAGGGTGTGGCAACAGTTTAGGCGTTGCCGATCAGAATACCCGCCGCCAGAACCAATGCGCCGCCCAGCACCACTTGCAGGACCGAGCGGAAGAAAGGCGTTTCCATGAAGCGGTTCTGGATAAAGGCAATCGCCCAGAGTTCAAAGAACACGATGACTACCGCGAGAGATGTAGCCGTCCAGAAATCCGTAATCAGATAGGGCAAAGCGTGGCCGAGGCCGCCCAGCGCCGTCATGATACCGCAGGACAGGCCGCGTTTGATCGGCGAACCACGGCCAGACAGTTTGCCGTCATCATGAATGGCTTCCGTGAAACCCATTGAGATACCCGCGCCGACCGAGGCAGACAGGCCGACCAGAAAAGTCTGCCAGGTGTCCTGCGTAGCAAAGGCGGCAGCAAAGATCGGCGCAAGGGTGGAGACCGAGCCGTCCATCAGACCCGCAAGGCCGGGCTGCACATAGGTGAGGATGAACTGCTTGCGCTCCAGCGCACGCTCCTCGTTCTGTACGGTTTCGGGCGTCAGCTCATGTTCCAGCGATTCGGCTTTAACCTCGTGCTGCTTTTCCTGAAGCGCCAGATCGCCCAAAAGCTTGCGCGTGGCCGCATCTGTGACGCGCTTTGCGGCCTCGATATAGAAGCGATAGGCCTGATCTTCCATCTCGGAAGCCGCGTCGCGCACCTTGTCGATGCCCAGCGGACGCACCAGCCAGTCGGGCTTGCGGTCGTAATAGCCGCTGACATGCTCGCGGCGGATCAGCGGAATATGGTCGCCGAAACGCGCGCGGTGCCGCTCGATCAGCGCATCGCGGTGCCCGTGTTCCTCCGCCGCCATCTGCTCGAAAATCTTCGCCGATTGTGGGAATTCTTCGCGCAAGCCATCGGCATAAGCGAGATAGATGCGCGCATCGTCCTCTTCAGACGAGATGGCAAGCGCCAGGATTTCCTGTTCGGAAAGCGAATCGAACGGGCGACGACCGTTGCGGAAAAAGCGACTCAGCATAATCAAATCCATCATTTTAGAATTATTCTAAAGTTATAATGAGTCAGCTGAAAGTCAAGTCTTGCGGTGCGGGCCTGTTTGGCGCATTACATTTCGGCCCCGGTAAAACGGGGTTTTGTAAAGCAATGACCTGACGAAAAAGCCAGAAAAGAACAGGATCGATGGCATCGATGAACACGCAAGCGCAAGGCACTAGCCCCCGTCCGCTGAATGGACAGGATTTCCGCACCCTTGGCCTTTCGGCCCTTGGCGGCGCGCTGGAGTTTTATGATTTCATCATCTTCGTGTTCTTTGCCAGCGTCATCGGGCATCTGTTCTTTCCGCCGGATATGCCGGACTGGCTGGTCATGATCCAGACTTTCGGCATTTTCGCAGCCGGTTATCTGGTGCGCCCGGTCGGCGGCATCGTGCTGGCGCATTTCGGCGACAAGTTTGGGCGCAAGCGGGTTTTCGCTTTCTCGGTGTTCCTGATGTCGATCTCGACATTGGCCATGGCCTGCCTGCCCACTTATGCGACGCTGGGTGTCGGCGCGCCGATCCTGCTCATCGTGTTTCGCATGTTGCAGGGCGCGGCCATTGGCGGCGAGGTTCCCGGCGCGTGGACCTTTGTGGCGGAACATGTGCCTGCCAATCGGGTCGGCATGGCCTGCGGCTTTCTCTGTTCCGGCCTGACACTCGGCATCATGATTGGTTCGCTGATCGCTACAGCCATCAACTGGATTTTCACCCCGGAAGAACTCTCCGCCTACGCATGGCGCATTCCGTTCTTCATCGGCGGTATTTTTGGTCTGCTTGCGGTTTATCTGCGGCGCTGGCTGGCAGAAACCCCGATCTTCACCGCGATGAAGAACAGCCATTTGCTGAAAGACAAGCTGCCGCTGAAGACCGTTCTGCGCGAGCATATGCACGGTGTCATCATCTCCGTGCTTCTGACCTGGATCTTGTCAGCCGGTATCGTTGTGACCACGTTGATGACGGCGACCTTCCTGCAAAAGCTCTATGGTTATACGCCTTTGCAGTCGCTTGCCGCGACCAGCTTCGGCACGCTTTTCCTGATGTTCGGAACTGTGACTGCCGGTTCTATCGTTGACCGTATCGGCAGCGGACGTTTCTTCGCGGTGGCCGGTGTTTTCTTCGGCATTGCCACCTTCGTTTTCTACAGCTTTGCCGGTACGTCGCTGCCGGTGCTGTTTGCGCTTTATGCGGTGATGGGACTTTCCGTCGGTATGGTTGGCGCGGTGCCCTATGTCATGGTGCGCGCATTCCCGGCCCCGGTGCGGTTCTCCGGCCTGTCTTTCTCCTATAACATTTCCTATGCGGTGTTCGGTGGCTTGACGCCGGTGATCGTGACGACGATGCTGGCGGTCAACCCGATGGCCCACGCCTGGTATCTGGTGTTTATCGCGGTGCTGACCTCCGGGCTCGGTTTCTACCTCATGGCGCGCAGCGACCGGGTGGAAGGTGCTATCGGCCTTGATGATCTGTCGGTTGCAAACGCTGTTCCACACAGGAGCTAACAAAAAGGGCCGCATCAGCGGCCCTTTTCTTTTCGTGTTTAATGCGCCGCCAGTTTGGCAGTGCTCAAGTTCTTGTCGTGAACGGCGAAGCGATCGATCATGTCGGCGCTGGCTTCGTTGAAGCCTGTCACCGACACGTTGGTGCCGCCGGTACGATATTTCATCACCACCTTGTCGAGCGCGCCGACTGCGGTAATGTCCCACAGATGTGCATGGCTGACGTCGATGGTGACCTTCTTCGCAGGCTTGGAGAAATCAAACGCGGCGATAAAATTCTGCGCCGAAGCGAAGAAAATCTGGCCCTGAACAGTATAGATGCGTTCGCTGCCGTCGCTGTTTTCGGCCTCGGAGACGCGGAACATCTTGGCGACCTTGCCCGCAAAGTACACGCCGGAAAGCAGAACGCCGACCAGAACGCCTTTGGCCAGATCATGCGTTGAGACGACGGTGACCACCGTTGCCAGCATGACGAAGGACGAGGATGGCGGGTTACGACGCAGATCGAGGATAGATCGCCACGAGAATGTGCCGATGGATACCATGATCATCACCGCCACTAGTGCCGCCATCGGAATGATGCGCACAAGATCGTCGAGCACCAGAATCAGGAACAGCAGGAAGGCGCCCGCCACGAAGGTCGAAAGCCTGCCGCGTCCGCCGGACGAAACATTGATCACCGACTGCCCGATCATGGCGCAGCCGCCCATGCCGCCGATCAGCGCCGAGGCGATATTGCTCGTGCCCTGACCGATACATTCCTGGCTTTTGTTGCTGGGCGTGTCGGTCATGTCGTCAACAATCTGGGCGGTCATCAGCGATTCGAGGAGCCCGACCGCCGCGAGCGTGATCGAATAGGGCAGGATGATCTGCAAGGTTTCGAGCGTTACCGGCACTTGCGGCAATGCGAAGACCGGCAATGCGGATGGCAATTCGCCGAGATCGCCCACGGTGCGAAGATCCATCCCGCTCCACCAGGCCAGTGCGGTGAGAACCGCGATGGCGACCAGTGGCGAGGGGATCGCCTTGGTCAGTCGCGGGAATAGATAGATGATGGCAAGGCCGCCCGCGATCATCCAATAGGTCTGGACTGGCACATGGATCAGCTCTGGTAGTTGTGCCATGAAAATGAGGATCGCCAGCGCATTGACGAAGCCGGTGATGACCGAGCGCGATACGAAACGCATCAGGCGTCCGAGCTTCAGGAAACCGGCAAGGATTTGTATTATGCCCATCAGGATTGTGGCGGCAAACAGATATTGCAGCCCGTGTTCCTTGACGAGCGAGACCATCACCACGGCGGTTGCAGCCGTGGCGGCAGAAATCATGCCGGGGCGACCGCCGGTAAAGGCGGAGACGCAGGCAATGGCGAAGGAAGCAAAAAGGCCCACTTTGGGATCGACCCCGGCGATGACCGAAAAGCCGATGGCTTCGGGAATAAGGGCAAGTGCTACGACGATGCCGGAGAGAATATCGCCGCGAATGTTGGAGAACCACTCGCGGCGGTAGGCAGCAAGACGTGTCATTGAATTTTCCGCAAATAGAAGACGGGCGTTGAGAGCCGTCCGATTCAACATGGCCGATTGTAAAAATGGGAGATGTTGTTGCGTTGTCTGGCGGATAGGCGGCCAGAAGAGCCACCCGGGCTTTCACCGGGTCCTTGCGAATACACGTGTATAAACAAAAAGAACGCAGCAGGGCAATAACCCGCTGCGTTTTCTATTGGGCACTATTGAATAGATCAGAGAATCTTCTGCATGAACGTCAGATCGAGCCAGCGTCCGAATTTCTGGCCGACTTGTTTCAAGGTGCCACAATCTTCAAAGCCCTGCGATTTATGCAGCGCGATGGACGCGGCATTGCCCGCCTCGATACCAGCCACCAGCACATGCACCTTGCGGCGGCGCGCTTCTTCCACCAGTTCGGCCAGCAAGGCGCGACCGATGCCGCCGCCGCGCGCATCGCTTGCCACATAGACCGACAGTTCGGAGGAATGTCGGAAGCCTTCGAAGGGCCGGAAAGGACCATAGCTCGCATAGCCGACAACCTGGCCTTCGCGCTCGGCTGCCAGCACCGGGAAGCCGTCGCGATTGCGGCCTTCCAGCCATTGGCGCCGGTTTTCCAGATCGACGAGCGTTTCGTTCCAGATGGCAAGCGTGTTGTCGACCGCATCATTATAGATGGCGAGCAGCGCGGGAAGATCTGCTTCCGTCGCATGGCGGATGGAGAGGGTCATTTCAGATGCCTTTGTAAAAGAGCGTGGTGGCGCAGGGGCTGCCATCGGGAAAGAGCGCGTAATTCGGGATCACGCCGACAGGCTGCCAGTTCAGATGCGTATAGATCGCTTCGGCGGGACTGCCGGTGGCGGTGTCGAGACAGATCAGCGTTCTGCCATGCAGACGTGCTTGGGCTTCCGCCGCGTCCATCAGCTTGCGGGCAAGGCCGAGGCCGCGCGCCTTGCGGTGGATCAGCAGCTTTTTCAGATCGGCGCGATGCGGCTGATTGGGCATTTGGGAGAGACCAAGCTGCACCGTGCCGACGATCGCGCCGTCATGCTCAGCGACGATGAGCAGCGTCTCGCCGTTCTCCGTCTCGCGGGCGATGCGGGTCCAGTAAGGCGTAAAATCCTGCGGCTCACAGGGTGCCATGAACCCGACCGATGCGCCACCCATGACGCAGTCGGCAAGAATTTCGGCGAGCGCCGGAATGGCTCGTTTCGCTTCTTCCGCATTGAGAACGTGGATCATCGGACGGTCTTTCAGAGGTTGCTGCGGCGTTCGAGCACAATGGCATAGCGTGCAGGGGTCGAACCGGGATTGTGAAAAGTGATGCCCGCCATGATCGGCATATAAAGGCAGTCGCCGGGCTTGAGGCTATAATGCGTGTCGCCGACGGTCATTTCCATTGCACCGGCAAAGAGCCACATATGCTGGGTGATACCGGCATTGGCGGTCTGGGGTGCGAAAGTGACCTTGCCGCCCGCCGGAAACTCGACCTCGATCAGATCGACATTCGAACCGGTGCCGGGCGGGGATACGGACCGGCGCACATAGCCGGTGTCGGGATCGCGCCAGACGGGTTGACGATCGTGGGGGAGGTAGGGCGAGGGCGGGGCTTCCGCATCGCCAAAAAATGCTGATAGCGACGTGCCAAGGGCGGCGCAAATGCGCGCCAGCAGTTGTGCGGTGGGGCTTGTCTCGCCGCGCTCGATCCGCGAGATCATGGCGCGGCTGACACCGGAAGCATCGCCCAACGCATCCAGCGTCATGCCTTGCGCCAGACGCAGGCGGCGCAGGTTCTCACCGATGGCACTGTCGAGTTGTTCGATTGCGTTTTCCATTATGTTAGAAATAATATCTATTATAATGGAGTCAAGCGATTTCGCATATGAAAACGGCGGGATTTCTCCCGCCGCATTCAATCTGTTTCTACGATCAAAGCCCGAGGCTCAGGCAGTGACCTCGCTCCCTCATCCTGAGCCGGTGCGAAGCACCGTGTCGAAGGGCGAGGGCAGGCGCTGGGTTCGCTTTCCCTCGTCCTTCGAGACGCCGTTTTCAACGGCTCCTCAGGATGAGGGAAGGGGACGTCGGTGCATTAAACCGATCAGCCTTGCGCCTTCAGTTCCAAGCGGCGGCGATGCAGGACCGGCTCGGTATAGCCGTTCGGCTGTTCGCGGCCTTTGAAGACGAGATCGCAGGCGGCCTGGAAGGCGATGGACTTGTCGAAATTGGCAGCCATCGGGCGATACAGCGCATCGCCTTCATTCTGCTTGTCGACGACAGCGGCCATGCGCTTCATGGTTTCCATGACCTGCGCTTCCGTGACAACGCCATGGTAGAGCCAGTTCGCAATGTGCTGGGCGGAAATGCGCAGTGTCGCACGGTCTTCCATCAGGCCGACATTGTTGATGTCCGGCACCTTCGAGCAGCCGACGCCCTGATCGACCCAGCGCACAACATAGCCGAGAATCCCTTGCGCGTTGTTGTCGATCTCTTTCTGGATGTCTTCCGGCGTCCAGTTTGGACGGCTGGCGACCGGCACCGACAGAATGTCGTCGAGCTTGGCGCGCGGACGGCTCTTGAGCTTTGCCTGAACGGCCGCAACGTCCACTTGGTGATAGTGGGTGGCGTGCAGCGTGGCAGCGGTCGGTGACGGTACCCATGCGGTGTTCGCGCCTGCCTTCGGATGAGCGATCTTCTGCTCCAGCATTGCCGCCATCAGGTCGGGCATGGCCCACATGCCCTTGCCGATCTGCGCGTGGCCGGAAAGGCCGCATTCGAGACCGATATCGACATTCCACTGCTCATAAGCACCGATCCACGCGGCCTGCTTCATGTCGCCCTTGCGGATCATCGGGCCAGCTTCCATCGAGGTATGAATCTCGTCGCCGGTGCGGTCGAGGAAGCCGGTATTGATGAACACGACGCGATCCTTGGCGGCGCGAATGGCTTCCTTGAGGTTGATCGTCGTGCGGCGTTCCTCGTCCATTACGCCCATTTTGAGCGTGTTGGGCTGCATGCCGAGCAGTTCTTCCGTCCGGGTGAAGATTTCATTGGCGAAAGCCACTTCTTCCGGGCCATGCATCTTCGGCTTGACGATATAGACCGAGCCTTCGCGTGAGTTCATGTGACGGCCATTCGGGCCGATATCGTGCAAGGCGATCAGGCTGGTAAAGGCGGCATCCATGATGCCTTCCGGCACTTCATTGCCGTCAGTGTCGAGAATGGCCGGATTGGTCATCAGGTGCCCGACATTGCGAACCAGCATCAGCGAGCGGCCCTTGAGCGTCAGGTCGGAGCCATCGGCGGCGCGATAGCTGCGGTCGCCATTGAGACGGCGCGTCATCTGCTTGCCGTTCTTTTCGAACGTGTCTTCCAGCTTGCCGTTCATCAGGCCGAGCCAGTTGCGATAGACTGCAACCTTGTCCTCGGCATCGACGGCGGCAATCGAATCCTCGCAATCCTGAATCGTGCTGATGGCCGATTCCAGAACCATGTCTGCAATATGCGCCGGATCGGTCTTGCCGATCGGATGGTCGGCATTGACGACGATATCGACATGCATGTTGTTCTTGGCCAGCAGCACATTGGTCGGGTTGGCGGCGTCGCCATTATAGCCCTTGAACTGGCTGGCATCTTTCAGAACCGTTGCGGAACCGTTCGTCAGCTTGATGTCGAGCTTGCCATCCTTGACGGCAAGGCCAGCGACGTCGGCCCATTTGCCGGAGGCGAGCGGCGCGCTTTCATCGAGGAAATTCTTCGCCCAGGCGATGACTTTCTCGCCGCGCTTCGGATTGTAGCCCTTGCCCTTTTCCGCGCCATCGGCATCGGAAATCGCGTCGGTGCCGTAAAGCGCATCATAAAGCGAACCCCAACGCGCATTGGCAGCGTTGAGGGCGTAGCGGGCGTTCATGACCGGGACGACAAGCTGCGGACCGGCAATATGGGTGATTTCCGGATCGACATTGGCGGTCGAAACGGTGAACTCCCCGCCTTCCGGCAGGAGATAGCCGATGTCCTTCAGGAACTGCTGGTATTCCGCCTGGCTATAGCCTTTGTCGCGGTTTTCCTTGTACCAGCTGTCGATCTTCGCCTGCATGTCGTCACGCTTTTTCAAAAGCGCGCGGTTCTTCGGGGCAAGATCGCGAACGATTGCGGCAAAACCTTTCCAGAACTTGTCCGGGTCTACGCCGGTGCTGGGCGCGGCCTCCTTGGCCAGAAACTCCACGAGTTCAGGGGCAACACGCAAACCTTCAATTTCGACGTAATTGCTCATGGCTTGGCCTCCTTCAGAATAAATACAACTACCGCCAGCGCTTTTCAGGCGTCAGCTACCATGCTGCCTTTGAACCGCTTTGGCGCGCTTTCGTCAATCGACGCGGCGGCACATCATCTGTGACGCTGGGGAGAAAATAAATCACAACTTTAAGGTGTGTCTTATTTGGTCCGGCGTCCATCCCTGTTCACGCAGCGATGCAAGAGCGGTATCCTTGCGGCTTTTCGACAGTTTCAGCCCATCGTCGCCCAGCACGAGGTCATGATGGTGATAATGCGGCTCCGGCAGACCGAGAAGCTTTTGCAGGAGGCGGTGCACAGCGGTCGCGTGGAAGAGATCGCGGCCACGCACGACATGGGTGACGCCTTGCAGGGCGTCGTCCACCACCACAGAAAGATGATAGCTGGTCGGCGTGTCCTTGCGTGCGATGATCACATCACCCCATCGGGCGGGATCGGCGGCAATGCGCCCGGTCTCGCCATCCGGTCCGGCGCCGTTTTCTTCCCAGAACAACGTTTCACCCACGGTGGCCAGCGCCTTTTCCATGTCGAGACGCCAGGCATAAGGGATGCCGGATACGATCCGTTCCAGCCGGTGCGCTTCATTGAGGTTGCGTTCGCCCTTTGGATAAAGCGGCGTGCCGTCCGGGTCCGACGGCCAGACCTTGCCCCTGGCGTGGGCTTCGCCAATCCGCTCGCGCACTTCGCCACGACTGAGAAAGGCCGGATAGACAAGGCCCTTGTCGGCAAGCTTTGTCAGCGCATTGCGATATTCGCCAAAATGTTCCGACTGGCGGCGTACAGGCCTTTCCCATGACAGGCCGAGCCAGTGCAGGTCGTCGTAAATGCCCTGTTCCAGCGCAGGCGTGCAGCGCGCCGTGTCGATGTCTTCCATGCGTAATAGAAAACGACCGTCGCTTTCGTTCGCCATGCGTGCATTGAGAAGAGCTGAATAGGCATGGCCGAGGTGCAATTGGCCATTGGGGCTGGGGGCAAAGCGAAAGACGGGTCTGGTCATGATCCTGTCAGTTGATTGTCATCTGAGCACATTGGTACTTTGTCGGCGATTGAAATGAAAGGCCACAGCATGCAGCGCATCGATACATTGGAGGATATAGAGGCTGGCCTTGAAGCGCTGGTTTTGGCCGATATGCGCCTGGCCGATATTCGCAGCCGCGCTCATGCGGTTCCGCTGCGTCGCTCACCACCAGGGTTCGAAAGTCTGGCTTCCATCATCGTGGCGCAGCAGGTTTCAACTGCAAGCGCTGCGGCCATCTGGGGGCGGTTGAAACAGGTGATCGATCCGCTGACGCCGCAGGCCTATATTGCTGGCGGCGAAGAGGCGTGGCGCTTTGCCGGGCTGTCTCGGCCCAAGCAGAGGACGCTTCTGGCTGTCTCGCAGGCGCTGGTGGATGACGGGATCGATCTGCACGGGCTTTGCGATCTGCCTGCGGAGGAGGCGATAGCTGCGCTCACCGCTATCAAGGGCATCGGGCCGTGGACGGCGGAAGTCTATCTGCTGTTTGCAGCCGGTCACCCGGACGTGTTTCCGGCGGGTGACGTGGCGCTGCAAGCTGCCGTCGGTCATGCCTTTGCCCATGAAACGCGCCCGGATGCTGTGGCGCTGCGCAAGCTTGCGGAAGACTGGGCGCCGTGGCGCGGCGTGGCGGCGCGATTATTCTGGGCCTATTACGCGGCAATCAAGGGCCGCGAGGCGGCCCCACTTTTGTAGATGCATCTGTAAATGTTGCGTGTTTCCGGTGGCACAAATGCGTTTCCGCTTCACAATCCTGTCACGTCGGGCTTACATTATCGCCATCAGCTGATGACGGTATTTCGATTCGCAGAAGCTTGATTTTCTGCTGATTGCAGTCCCGTCCTCGCGAGGTTGGAGCGTCGTTGTTGCGCCCACAATGGACGCGCGGCGCTCCGATGAAGAGCGCAATTCCGCTTGGAAAGTCGTCGTTTCGCCCTTTCTCGGAGTTGCTCTGAAGGAGGTGCGTCCTTGACCATTGCAGTCTCACCCCGGACCGTCTCGACGAGTGGCTTGCCCGCTCTGGTCCTCAACGCGGATTATCGTCCGCTCAGCTATTACCCCTTGTCGCTCTGGTCATGGCAGGATGCGATCAAGGCGGTCTTTCTCGAACGCGTGAATATCGTCGCGGAATACGACCAGATCGTTTCCTCGCCGTCTTTCTCCATGCGTGTTCCGAGCGTGATCTGCCTGAAGGATTATGTGAAGCCGCCGCGCTATCCGGCGTTTACGCGCTTCAATCTTTTCCTGCGTGATCGTTTCGAGTGCCAGTATTGCGGCTCGCCGCATGATCTGACCTTCGATCACGTCACCCCGCGTTGCCATGGCGGCGAGACGACGTGGGAAAATGTGGTCGCCGCCTGTTCACCATGCAATCTGCGCAAGGGCGGTCTCATGCCTGCGGCTGCGCATATGTGGCCGCGCCAGAAGCCGGTCATGCCGACCGTGCAGGATCTGCACAACAACGGTCGTCTTTTCCCGCCCAACCATCTGCATGATAGCTGGCTCGATTTTCTCTATTGGGATGTCGAACTGGAGCCTTGACGCATGTTGCGCAAAACTGCGTAGCAATCCTGCGACAACATCATGCGAAAAAAGAAGACCTAAGCCCCTCAGAATCTTCCCTTACTTGCCACTCTTCGCAAAAGCGCCGTAGTAGCCGATGGCTGCAAAGAACAGGCTTGCGACGATATTCCATCCGGCAAAGGACAGACCAAGGAAAAAGCCGGGTGCGCTGTCGCATGCGGGCGGGCGCGTATTGAGATCGCCCAGAAGATTGCCCGCGTCCAGCGTGACTTTCATCGTCGCCGCGCTGCAATCGGCCGGGCCCGGCCAGTACTTCAGCTCAACACCCGTATGATAGACCGCCAGCGCCAGACCATAGGTCATCAAAAGCGCGCCGATCAGGATGAGGCCGCGCGTCAGGATCGGCGGCCATTTCAAGCCGTAGGAAAGCCAGGCCGCAGCCAGAACCGGAACGCCGATATAATAAGGCGTGCGCTGTTCAAGGCAGAGTTTGCACGGCATGAAACCGGCAATATGCTCGAAACCGAGCGCGGTGCCGACAGTTGCGGCCAGTCCGAAGGTCATGATGCCTGCGGTCCATGCCTGTGTTTTGCCAACCGGGTTATTGAGTGCAAATGCCATATGAAAATTCCTGACGCGGCTCTTTATGTGCAGCTAAACTAAGATAGAGACTTGTTTCCAAGCAATTTATTTTGACCGGCGTGAGGCAGCCGGCTCATGCGTGAAGATATTTCACAGCAAAAAACAGGGCGATCAGCAAGACCGCCACGGCGCTGGCGATCAGGCCAAGGCGCTTTTCGATAAAATGGCGGATCGGCTCGCCATAACGGCGCAGCAGCCAGGCCAGGAAATAGAAGCGCGCGCCGCGCGCAACAATGGCCGATGCGATGAACAGCCAGATATTGACGCCAGCCGCCCCCGACAGGATTGTCACAACCTTGATCGGCGGGAGATGGGCGAGGCCCGATGTGATCAGCATCAGCAAAATGGTGTCGGCGCTGGTCGTGCCGCGCAGTTGCTCGAACGTGTCCAGCTTGCCATACATTTCCAGCACCGGCTTGGCGATCTGTTCATAGGCATGATAGCCGAGATACCAGCCTGCGATGCCGCCCAGCACCGATGCAACGGTTGCGATGAAGGCATAGCGCCAGGCGCGTTCCGGACGAGCCAGCGCCATCGGCAGGAACAGAACGTCTGCCGGGACAAGGAAAACCGAACTCTCCACGAAAGCGATGATCGCCAGCCACCATTCGGCTGATTTTCTTGCGGCAAGCGAAATAGTCCAGTCGTAAAGGCGGCGCAGCATGGATTGTCCGGATAATGTGCGGCGGATAGCCGTCGTTGCGGTTGCACCGTCTATAAATAAAAAAGACGGCGCGAACAATCCGCACCGTCTCTTCATTGGCTTATATCAATCAGCGCTTATAGGCGCTGCAGATATATTTGGTTTCGAGATATTCCTCGATGCCGTATTTGGAGCCTTCGCGACCGAGGCCGGACTGCTTGACACCGCCGAACGGCGCGACTTCATTGGAGATCAGACCGGTATTGTGGCCGACCATGCCGTATTCGAGCCCTTCGCTGACGCGGATCGCACGGCTGAAGTTCTCCGTATAGAAGTAAGCCGCGAGACCGAAGATCGTATCGTTGGCCATGGCCAGCACTTCTTCTTCCGTGTCGAAGGCAAAGAGCGGCGCCAGCGGGCCAAAAGTTTCTTCCCGCGCAACGGCCATGTCCGAGGTCACGCCGGTGAGAACGGCCGGTTCGAAGAACAAGCCGCCCAGTTCCTTGCCGCCGGTGATGAGCTTTGCACCCTTCGAAACCGCGTCTTCAATATGCGCCTTGACCTTGGTGATCGCCTTTTCCTCGATCATCGGGCCGATGACCACACCCGGTTCGGTGCCGTTGCCGACCTTCAGCGCCTTGACCTTCTCCGCGAGTTTTTCAGCAAATTTGTCGTAAACGCCGCGCTGAACATAAATGCGGTTGGCGCAAACGCAGGTCTGACCAGCATTGCGATATTTGGAAATCATCGCGCCTTCGACAGCGGCGTCGAGATCGGCGTCGTCAAAGACGATGAATGGCGCATTGCCGCCGAGTTCCAGCGACACTCTTTTGATCGTTGGTGCGCACTGGGCCATCAGCAGGCGGCCCACTTCCGTGGAGCCGGTGAAGGAGAGCTTGCGTACAGTGTCATTGCTGGTGAGTTCAGCGCCTATTTCGCGCGCCTTGCCGGTCACGATCTGCAAGACACCGGCAGGGACGCCAGCCTTTTCAGCCAGCACGCCAAGCGCCAGAGCCGTCAGCGGGGTCAGATCGGCAGGACGCACGATCATCGTGCAGCCAGCGGCGAGTGCCGGTGCAGCCTTGCGGGTGATCATGGCGGCAGGGAAATTCCACGGCGTGATCGCGGCGGTGACGCCAACCGGCTGGCGGATCACCGTCAGGCGCTGACCGGCCTGCGGGGCAGGGATGGTGTCGCCATAGACGCGCTTTGCTTCTTCTGCAAACCATTCAATGAAAGACGCGGCATAAAGCACTTCACCGCGCGCTTCGGCCAAAGGCTTGCCCTGTTCCGATGTCATGATCAGCGCAATGTCATCGGCATTGGCGACAATGAGGTCGAACCACTTGCGCATGATGCCCGCGCGTTCCTTGGCGGTTTTCGCGGCCCAGGCGGGAAGCGCCTTGGCGGAAGCGTCGATGACTTCCTTGATCGTGTCTACCGACAGCGACGGAACCGTGCCGACCACCGAGCCATCAGCCGGGTTGGTGACATTAATGGTCTTGCCATCAGCGGCGTCGATCCAGCGACCGTCGACCAGGCATTTCGATTGAAGCAGCGAAGGGTCTTTCAAGGTGATCATGTCTGATGTTCCGTCCCAGTCTTGCATTTGATTGTTTGTTCAGTATATTGAACACGCTTCGATATATTGAATTAAACAGATCATGGCAGCCAAAGTCAATCGGGAAGCCGATGATCTGTCGGGCAGGTGGCGTGTCAGCATAGGAATGAAACGATGACCGAAGAGGCAGGTTCCCTCAAACTGGTTCCGGCGGTCATGCGCGCCGCACAGATACTGGATCTTATCGCCAAGGCCGGTGCCGGCATGGGCGGGGCACTGAAACTATCCGATATTGCGCGTCAGGCCGGGCTGCCCAAAAGCAGCGTGCACGGGCTTTGCCAGACGCTGGTTTATCTGAAGCTTCTGAAGTTCAATAGCGACGGCAGCTTTTCCATGGGGCCACAATCGGTGCGCTGGGCCAATATCTTTCTGGCGGGCAGCGATATTGTCGAAGTGTTTCATGAGGCGGTGGCGCAGGCAGAGGGGCTTGGCGCCTACACGCTGACGCTTTCCCATCTGGAGGGACCGGATGTCATTTATCTGTCCTGCCGCAATTCGTCCGCGCCGCTTGGGATAACGTTCCGCATCGGCATGCGCGTCCCCGCAGTCTTTACGGCAACGGGCAAGGCCATGCTCGCGGCAATGCCGAATGACGAGCGCGCACGTCATCTTCCCGAACATTGGCCGGAACTCGCTACACCAGCGAGCGTCGCTTCGCTGAAGGCGCTCGAAGGCGAGATGTCCGGCATAAGAGAGAAGGGCTATTCCCTTGATGACGGCCAGTTGCGCGAAGGCATGTTCTGCATCGGCGCGGCAATCTACGAACAGCCAAACCGACCGAGCGCGGGGATTGCTCTTTCCATGATGGCTGCAGAGGCCCGTCCTGAAGTGATCGAGCAGATTGGCAAACGGATGCGGGCGCTCGCGGATGATGTCGCGGAGCGAATGGGGTGGGCTTCCGCATCAGAATCGCCTGTTCAAATTGGTGAATAAGGAGTAAATTTCGTTCGTTATCCCTGTGGAAAAGAAAATCGCATTTTTATCGAAAGCTGTGTTGACAGTTTTGGTGTGCGGGGCCTATATAGCGCCACAACGAGGGCGGCGACGCTGCTAGCGGCAGG
>NZ_JABXGB010000080.1:0-1708 GCF_022627935.1 Ochrobactrum sp. C6C9
GATGGCGGGTGGCAATGTGTCCGCGGCGATTGTCTCGGCTTCTGCGTCGAATATTTTCGGCATGTTTCTGACGCCACTGCTGGTGGGCTTGCTTTTTGCGGTGCAAAGCGGAGGAGGCGGCATCTCTCTCGATGCGTTTGAATCTATTCTGCTGCAATTGCTGCTGCCCTTCGTTCTGGGTCAAATCCTGCAGCCCTGGATCGGCAATTTCATGCGGCGCAACAGCAAGCCGCTCAGCTTCGTGGATCGCGGTTCGATCCTGATGGTCGTCTATCTGGCTTTCAGCGAAGCCATCGTGGAAGGCCTTTGGAAATCGGTCTCCTGGGACGATCTGGTGATGATGGTCGGTGTCAACATCGTGCTGCTGATTGCCGTCCTGTTGATTACCTGGTACGGCAGCAAGCGACTGGGTTTCAATCGCGCTGATTGCATAACCATCCTGTTTTGCGGCTCCAAGAAAAGCCTTGCCAGTGGTGCGCCGATGGCTAGTGCCATTTTCGCGAGCGCCAATGTCGGCAGTATTGTGCTACCATTGATGCTGTTTCATCAGATACAGCTTATGGCTTGCGCGGTGATTGCGCGAAAACTGGCCGATCATAAATAAGCTGCACGACCATCAGACTTTGAAAAGGCATAAGACAATGGCGCAGACCGACGACAAAACCTTCGATGAGGACGCTCTGGCGGAAGCCTATGATCGTGCGCTTGCGCTTGAAAAGGCTGGCGATTTCGACGGCGCTGCTAAGGCCTATGAAGAAGTTCTGGCCATTGATCCCGACGATCATGGCGGCGCGACTGTGCGGCTTGCCAGCATGGGACGCGGCGCTGTTCCGCTGAAAGCTCCCGATGCTTATGTGGCAACGCTGTTCGACCAGCATGCGGAAATGTTCGACACAATTCTCGTGGACCAGCTTGGTTACGACGTGCCGCTGCAATTGCGCGAAATATTGCTGGAGATCGATGACGAGTTTCATCGTGACCGTATGCTCGATCTTGGCTGCGGTACGGGCCTTTCCGCCGATGCGCTCGACGACATGGCGACGCACAAGACCGGTGTGGACATTTCTGAAAACATGATCGAAGTCGCTTTTGAAAAAGGTGATTACGACGCGCTTTTCGTCGGCGAAGCGGTACGCTTTCTGGAAACCACAGCCGAGGACAACTGGGACCTCATCGTGGCAACCGACGTGCTGCCTTATATGGGCGAACTGGATCGGTTCTTTGCAGGCGTGGCGACGCAACTGGAGCCGGACGGCTATTTTGGCTTCTCCAGTGAAACGCAGGACGATACGCGCTTTGCGGGCCGGGCGTTTATGGTCGGCGATTATCAGCGTTTCGCGCATGCAAAATCATACGTGACAGCAATGCTGGATGCGCACGGCATGGACTGCATCCGCTGTGAAAACATCACCGTGCGTAGCGAACAAGGATCGCCGGTTCCCGGACATCTTTACGTCGCGCGACGTCGCTGACATTTCGATCTAGCGTGGTTGAACTGAACCACGCTAGATCGCTTGATGACGGTTGGCGTAATTGTCTGGTTCATCGAATAGTCGTGGAGCTGGACGTGCTTTCACATCGCCGTTTCATGAACATGATTGTTCCATAATCTATCTTATGTGATCGACATATATAACAGCAATATACAGATGCGACAGATGGGCAAGATAGAGATGCGACATTTTTAGGTCGCGTGCCCTGTTCAGAT
>NZ_JABXGB010000081.1:0-1609 GCF_022627935.1 Ochrobactrum sp. C6C9
GGGGGTGCGGATAAAAACTTGGACTGTTTTTACGTCACAATGCCAAGACAGTTTCGATATTCGATTGGGCTTCGTGCGCCAAGCGATATCTTGATCCGTTTCTCGTTGTACCACCGAATGTAGCCATCAACTTCATTGATAAAATGCTCGAGTGTGGTGTTCCTCCAATCGCTGGGATAAAAGAACTCCGTTTTTAGCCTGCCAAAGAAACCTTCGCATGCGGCGTTATCTGGGGAGCACGCCTTGCGGGACATTGAGCGCACCAGCTTCGCATCACTGATCCTCGATAGCCAACCCGGCCAGCGATAGTGTGCACCCCGATCAGAATGCACTATTGGCCGCTTATCTGCGCCGGTCACAGTTTCTATGGCGGCATCAAGCATCATATTGACCAATTCCGCATCTGGTTTCGTTCCGATAGACCAACTGATGACCAGACCATCGAAGCAGTCGATGATGGGTGAGAGATACACCTTGCCAGCCGGGATATGGAACTCGGTGATATCAGTTAGCCATTTCTCATTCGGCGCTGTGGCCTGGAAGTCGCGATTAATAAGGTTCTCGGGTGCCGGACTGATTTCTCCCAGATAAGAGCGGTATCGCCGCCGCTTTGGCGTGGCAACGATCAGGTTCTCCTGTTTCATCAAGCGCTGCACAACCTTCTCTGAGATTGTAACGGATTGTTTGGCTAATGACGCCTGTAGCCTGCGGTAGCCATAGCATCGACGGTTAAGTTCAAAGATTTCGGTGATGTTCTGACGTATAGTGAGGTACTTGTCGGTCACCCTCATACGGGCTCGATGATAAAAATATGAACTGCGCGCCAGTCGCAACTGAGCAAGCAGATCGGAGAGTTGATAAAGATCTTTTAGGGCGTCAACCAACAGCGTTTTCTCCCGATTACTCAGGAGTTGCAGATCGACGCCCAGGTCTTTTTTTATGAGTTCGGTCGCTTTCTTCAAAAGGTCGTGCTCAAGCTGCAGTTTCTGAATATCGTGCTGCAGTGTTTCGAGCTGGCGCTCTAATTCTTTTCGCTCTGGCACTGGCGGTGAGTTGTTCTTGCGTTTCATGATTGCGGGAGCCTCCGGACCAAGTAACTGGTTTTTCCAGTTATACAGTGTCGGTCTGCATACGCCGAGCTTTTCGGCCAGGGCCTGCGCGCTTTCTTGCCGATTATAAAGTCCGACGACGCCAGCCTTCTTCAATGCGTCAGGGTATCGTGGACGTCCAGTTCTTCCAGTGACAGCTTTACTAGTTTCGGGAAACGCCTCACGAACCCATGCTGTCAACGTTGCACGACCGGGATAGCCTAAGGCGCGCATCGTTGCAGAAACACAACGACCATGCGTGCGGTAGTGCTCAACAGCCACTTCCTTTTGCGCCTGTGTGAACTTAGGGGCGCGGGGCGCAAATCCTAAACGCAGATCAAGATGGTGCTCATATTCCAGGTACCAGCCTTTCAAAGCATTCTTGCTTGGATAGCCCAACTGGCGAATAGTCGCTTTCGGGCGTTTGCCCAGCTTGATATAAAGCGTAACGGCTCGCATCCGGTCTTCGTAGGAATACATGAACTACCTCCCTGATAGTCCAAGTTTTCGTCCGCACCCCC
>NZ_JABXGB010000082.1:0-1529 GCF_022627935.1 Ochrobactrum sp. C6C9
AATATGATGTTCCAAAGTGTCTGAACACGGGTAAAGCCAAGACTTTCGGCCGATTCCCACTGCCCCGACGGAATGGATCGAACCGCGCCACGGACGATCTCGCTTATGTTGCCCATGACGGGCAGCGCAAAAGCGACGGTTGCTTTCATCCAGCCAGGAAACGGTATCACAATCCCGCCCGGAAGACGAAAATCTTCTGGCATCATATACATGGCGATGAAGAGAATAACGAGCCAAGGCGAGTTTCTCAGGAGATGCGTCATCAGGTGCGCAATGGCTCTTACCGGCCAGAACAAGCTGATCTGCATGAGACCGAGCAGAATTCCGAGAACCGTCGCCAAGGCCATCGCTAAAAAACTCATATAGAGGTTCAGCAAAAAGCCACGCAAGATGAATGGAACCCACCCGAAAAGTGTCTCGACTGCAGTCGGCGTTCCGGCATTCATTGTTTGCGCATAAGCGACACACAATGATCCGAAAAACAATGCAACGAGAACAATTCCGTATCGCAACGACAGAGCGCTAGAGAATGCCGTTACGCCGTAATGCGAAGGAACGATTGTGAAAGCGCGCTTATTCATGTCCATACCCCGGTAGTGCCAAACGGCGTTCGAGAGCGTGGAGGCCCCAGGCGAGGATACTCACAACCGCGACATAGAACACAAAAAGCACGAGGATCATCTCAGGCACGTTGATGTTGTCCGACCAAACCTGATTGAGGACATAGGTCATTTCTGGAACGGCGATAACATAAGCAAGCGAGGTTGTTTTGGCCAAACTCACTAGGTTATTCGTCAAAGCTGGCAGGCTAATGCGAAACGCCAGTGGAAGTGTCACATACATATAGATTTGCCAGTTCGAAAAGCTGAGGCTTTCAGCCGCTTCTTTTGTCGTTTCAGGAACGGCTTCCAGGCCAGCCCGGAATATCTCGACGTTGAACGCCCCACCAAAGATACCAAGCGAGATTACAGCCCACCCAAAAGAAGAGATAATGGGCTCGTAATATCCCCCCATGTCTACGGCTGGCGTGAACGCACCCAGGCCGAAGTAGAAAAACAAAAGCTGGATCATCGGAGGTGTATTTCGAAACGCCTGGATATAAGCATCAACCGCCACGCGAATTATCGCGCTTTTTGACGTTTGTGCCCAAGCTCCCAACACGCCGATCACCAGCGACAGCAAGATGGAAAACGCCATAAGCCGCAGTGAAATCAACGCCCCTTCAAGAAAGCGGCTGAACTCGTAGTCGTCATAGAA
Source organism: Ochrobactrum sp. C6C9 (assembly GCF_022627935.1). Taxonomy (NCBI): domain Bacteria; kingdom Pseudomonadati; phylum Pseudomonadota; class Alphaproteobacteria; order Hyphomicrobiales; family Brucellaceae; genus Ochrobactrum; species Ochrobactrum sp. C6C9. The sequence goes on from NZ_JABXGB010000082.1 coordinate 1,258, forward strand.
GACGATAAAGTTCAAGCCCGCAGTCTCGTTCAGATTGCGGAAGAAACTTGAGATATGTTCGATCATCTTCACTCCGAGCTACTGCTGATCAGAAAGCACCGGCCTTACTCTTTCGGCTCGAGGTAAGCGGTATCCCAATGGAGCTTCTTATTCTGCTCGGTGAACCAATCAGACGGTGCTACACTCCATTTCTTGGCGAGTTCAATCAGCGTACCATCAGCTTGCCAGCGATATGCCATACCCGCCATGAATGCGCCCCAGCCCTTATCGCG
>NZ_JABXGB010000083.1:0-1422 GCF_022627935.1 Ochrobactrum sp. C6C9
AAAAGCCTCCCTTTCGAGAGGCCTTTGAATCATCAGCTCATTCAAATGCCAAGCAGTTTTATGAGTTTACGGCCTAGCAGATCAGAAGACTTAACCCTGGAAAAATGGCGCCAGCGAGGGTTCATGAGAAATCGTCGACCATCGTCAGAGAGTGCCAAGCTGAAGTGATTAGACACGCTTTCATGCCAGTCATTCAGCACCGCAAGACGGAACGCTGCGGCAAGCTCTATTCGCAAAGTCGCTTCATCCTTCTTTTGCCATTCGTTACCGATGTTCGAGTTTAACGTCATGTCTCTTTGTCCTGTTTAACAAACGAAATGTAATCTAGGAAATGTCGATGGAGACAGGATTAGACGCGTCACAAACTCACGGGAAACGAAATACCAACATAATGAACATGACGGAACATCATCATGACGGCATTTAGAGTTCCCAGTATAGAACTGCTTCAGACGTTCATCGCGGTATTCCAATGCAGAAACTTTTCGACGGCGGCTGAGAAACTGCATCTGACTCAATCTGCTGTGAGCCACCGCATAAAACGCCTCGAGGACGAGCTTGACGTAGTACTATTTGATAGATCCCCGCGTAACGTTAACGCGAGCGAAGCGGGAGACAGACTGTACAGCGATATTCATTCAGCATTGAACTCATTGGAAAATGTATTCGGCAACATTAGGCAAAATCCCAACCACACGCGTCTGGAAATCGAAGTCGAACCGGCCTTCGGAACGAAGTGGCTCGCACCGCGCCTGAAATCATTTCTGTTAGATCATCCCGACCTGAAACTTCAGATAAACCTTTCCGACAAGAAACTGGAATTCTCTGGCAATACAGAGATTGCGATAAAATGGGGTCATGAGAACAGCTGGCCTGGGTTTTATTGTGAACCACTAATGGATCTGACTTTTACCCCAATGTGTTCCCGTTCATTCTTGAACGAGCATGGTCAAGTAACGGCAGAAAATTTGGCACGCTTTCCTTTGCTTCACGATCGAGATTACAGCGAATGGGCAAGATTAGCTGGAAGCTTTAATCTTTCTGCTCTTGACTTCCGAAAGGGACATATAATTGGCGATACCGCTTTATTGGAGCAGGCGGCTATCGAAGGCAATGGGATTGCTCTCTGCGCTCTGGAGTTGACTGAGAACGCAGTTCAACGTGGTGATCTTATCCCGCCCCTACCCGATTTGAAGATAAGAAGCGACAAATCATACTATCTGTTACGACATCAGTCGATTAAACCCACTATCATCGGCGCACAGTTTTTCGAGTGGCTTCATCAAGCAGCGACTTGAACATGTTGTCTAAACCCTAAAGCCTTGAAAGGGTATGAACCGCTGACGGTGTTGTCACGTTAACTGGGCTACAGTTGCCTGCCTGACGGTTTGGGCGTAAATTTTGGCGATGCAGACATCAGAT
>NZ_JABXGB010000084.1:0-1360 GCF_022627935.1 Ochrobactrum sp. C6C9
ATCTGATGTCTGCATCGCCAAAATTTACGCCCAAACCGTCAGGCAGGCAACTGTAGCCCAGTTAACGTGACAACACCATCGCAAACATTTCAACTGCCTTTTCTTCATTGAGCTCGGTGGTTATTTTCAGGCTTAGGTGTTTTCAGTAATGTATATTCAATGCGAAAAGTGAGGAATTGCTGTAGAGCCATTCTAGTCTATCTCCCCATTTTTGGCTAAATCTCTGGCAACGTTCGACTGCATTTTTGCGTAGGAACTAATAAATGAACAATACTCATTTGACAGACCAATATTTTCGCAGTGCTTTCGAGCATTATTATAAAGCTCCGCGAGTTTGGCGTGGACCACTGTATCCCTCTTCCAGTTCTTAGAGCCTAACCGAAAATTAAGTTGAGCGATTTCAGGAGTTTATGATTCTCTGTGGTTTACCAAGACTACGGAGGATCACATGGCCTGGACTGAAACCGCCCGTCGCGACTATGCCAGACGAGGCTTACGCTATACAAGCGACTGTACTGATGATGAATGGGCTGTTGTCGCGCCGCTTTTGCAGCCGATGAGCAAGGTCGGACGTCCACGCGAGCATGATCCGCGCAATTTGTGGAATGCGATCCAGTATATGGCGACAACGGGCTGCCAATGGGCGCAGTTGCCGAAGGAATTTCCACCCTTCACAACTGTGCAGTACCATTTCTACCGGATGCGTGACAGCGGCTTGCTTGATCTTGTCAATGAAATGCTGGTTGCGGTGACACGGCTGGCGGAAGGTCGCAAGGCGGAGCCGACGGCAGCCATTATCGATAGCCAGTCGGTGAAGACGACAGAAGCTGGTGGTCCGCGCGGCTATGATGCAGGCAAAAAGATCAAAGGGCGCAAGCGCCATATCGTAACCGATATGGTAGGCAACATGTTGGAAGGCATCGTGCATGGTGCTGACGTTCAGGACCGCGACGGTGCGCCAGATCTGATCGAGCGCGCCTGCCAAAACCACCCCACGGTGAGGAAACTCTTTGCCGATGGCGGATATGCTGGCGAAAAGCTGACAACGGCTGTGGCACATATCGAAGCACTGGCGATAGAAATCGTCAAGCGCTCCGATCAGGCCAAAGGCTTTGTAATTCTGCCCAGGCGGTGGATCGTTGAGCGAACCTTCGCCTGGCTTAATCGTTGCCGTCGGTTGGCTAAAGATTGGGAAGCCTCTATCGCCTCAGCAGAGGCATGGATGTTCATAGCATCCATCAGGCGAATGACACGCCGTATCGCAAAGCTTGAATTTTGAGTCGGGCTCTTAGAGTCCGTTTGAGAATTTAGTTTCCTTGGTCTCTGGTTCGTGATTCACATTAACGATGTGGACACGAGA
>NZ_JABXGB010000085.1:0-1341 GCF_022627935.1 Ochrobactrum sp. C6C9
CGCCAGAGAAGATCAACAAACCGTCCGTCCCGCACCCGCCGCCGAACGCATTGCAGAAGCAGCCGGTGATGAACGGTGTCGAAGTAGCTCGCCAGATCACCTTCGATGATCCAGCGGCCCCTCGTCGTGTCCGCGCCGTCCTGAAGCTGCAACTTCACGGTACGAACGGCATGATGCACGCTGCGTTCCGGCCGGAAGCCATAGGACAGGCGATGGAAGTCGCTTTCCCAAATCGGCTCCATGGCCATCAGCATGGCGCGCTGGACAATGCGGTCTGTCAGGGTCGGTATACCCAGTGGTCGTAGCTTGCCATTGGCTTTCGGGATATAGATTCGCTTGACCGGCTTCGGGCGATAGGTGCCTTTCAGCAGGTTTGTCCGCAGGTCGGCCAGATGGCGATCCAGCTCGGCCTGCATCCGTGGCTTATCCATTCCGTCAATGCCCGGAGTTCGTGCGCCACTCGACGCCAGAACGATCCGGGCGGCTTCGGCAAGCCATTCCCGGTCGGCAATGAGCCGCAAGAGACGATCGAACCGACGGTTCGGACCGGCCTCGGCCCATGTTGCGAGCTTGTGCTGCAATTCGCTGATTATCAAAGGTCTTCACCTCATTTGGTCAGGTAATTTGCACTCCAAGCAGATTGAACTGTTCCCCTTCGCCATGTGGCAGGCTTTCCCTGCCGCGGACTACTACGGGAACTCCGCCAGCATGATGGACATCAGGGTCAACTCCCTTGCGACGCAGAACATCGTGGGCATTCCATCATGCCTTCCCTCGTTCATATGCTGGACACTCCACGCACTGGGGAGGTTGCCGGTCGCAGTCCTTGTCCTTGCGTCCCGCAAGTCGATGCCGATGTCATGGTCTGGCTGCGTTCTCCCCATGACTCCCTGCGAGACGCCATACATATACGCCCGCATTCGGACACCCCCGCCTACGTGTTGGGGGCACCATCAGCATTCCGCCTGTTAAGCCGTGTAGGCGAAGGCGACATTTCAGCCCTCGGATGCGGATTAACCGGTTCGTGTTCCTCAACCTTCCAGTGCTACAGCCTCGGGAACCATCTCGGCGTAACGGCTTCGCCTCAATTCCCTTTACCTGCGGGCTACGTCACCCTGCCAGTTGACGAAAGGTCACCGCCGCTTGGGCTCATGCTCCCTCACAGCAGGGGGCACGGCATTCTTCAAATCCTCCTTTCTCAATGCATTCCAGTCATATGCACCCCGGACCATCCGGGACGAGGCGCACGGTAGGTCAGGTCTATCGCCCATACCTGATTGGGCTGGGTAACCGCCAGCTTGCGCAGGAGGTAGGGATAGATTTTGTGACCTGGCGCTGGTT
>NZ_JABXGB010000086.1:0-1284 GCF_022627935.1 Ochrobactrum sp. C6C9
AGAGGTGGCTCGGTTTGTTTGAACAGTTTCGGGCGTTTCGCTAAGTGGATTTCCGCCTCGATTATGCCGCCACCATCATTGGCGTCAGCGCGTTGAAGTAAGCCTGATCCGGTGTCTGCCGGTCAAGTGATGAATGTGGGCGTCGGCTATTGTAAAAGGTCAGATAACGGCCGATGCCAGCGCGTGCCTCAGACACGGTTTTATAGGCATGGAGGTAGACCTCCTCGTATTTAATCGAGCGCCACAGCCTCTCGACAAAGACATTGTCCCGCCAAGCGCCTTTGCCGTCCATCGAGATGGCAATTTCAGCTTTCTTCAACACCGCCGTGAAGTCGATGGATGTGAACTGCGATCCTTGATCGGTGTTGAAGATGTCCGGCTTACCGTAGCGGGCAAGCGCCTCTTCAACCGCCTCGATGCAGAAGTCGGCTTCCATCGTGATCGACAGTCGCCACGACAGAACACGCCGGCTGAACCAGTCCACGACGGCGCAGAGATAGACGAAGCCGCGTGCCATCGGGATGTAGCTCATGTCCATCGCCCAGACCTGATTGGGCCTGGTAACCGCCAGCTTGCGCAGGAGATAGGGATAGACCTTGTGCCCCGGCGCTGGTTTCGAAGTGTTCGGGCGACGGTAGATCGCCTCGATACCCATCTTCTTCATCAGCGTGGCGACGTGCAATCGCCCAACCTCCAGCCCTTCTCCCCTCAAAAGCCCTTGCAACATCCGACTTCCGGCAAACGGGTAATCGAGATGCAATTCGTCGATCCGGCGCATCAAAGCCAGATCGACGTTCGACACTGGGCGCGGAGAATAATAGACACTGCCACGACTGAAGCCGAGAAGCTTCGCCTGGCGCACGACGGATAGCTTGTGATTGCGGTCAATCATTTCTTTCCGCCCAGCAATCCCGCCTTGCCGAGCGCACCGGACAAAAAATCGTTCTCCAGCGTCAGTTCGCCGATCTTGGCATGAAGCGTTTTGACATCAACGGTTGGACCGGCAGGTTCGACCTTGGTTTCATCGCCGAAAACGCCTGTCGCCCCCTCAAGAAGCTGTTCTTTCCACTGCTTGATCTGATTGGCATGCACGTCGAACTGCTGGGATAATTCCACCAGCGTCTGCTCGCCTCTGATCGCGGCAAGCGCCACCTTGGCCTTGAAAGCCGGACTATGGTTCCGGCGCGGTCGTCTCGTCATGGTATCTCCTGTTCCCAGCATTTAAGCTGAAGTCAGGCGGAAATTCCACTTATCCTAGCTGTGCAGATTTCCCGAGCCAGCTCT
>NZ_JABXGB010000087.1:0-1275 GCF_022627935.1 Ochrobactrum sp. C6C9
GGTAAGTTCGACTTCCAAAGCGCCACTATGGCTCGACGTGCGAAACAGCACCGCCTGCTGTTTGAGCCTGACGCCCACCTCACGGTTCGCCAGGACCTGCTCGACAATATAGTTCGCCTGATCGCTCTCGTCCCGAACCGTTACAAGCATGGGCCGTTGCTCCGATTGACGATCGGTCCAGAGGTTCTTGGTAAACCGTTCGCGGGCGAGACTGATCACTCCATTCGCGGCAGCAAGGATGGGCTGTGTTGAACGATAATTGCGATCGAGTGTGATGACGTCGGCTGGCTTTGGAGAAAATTCCTTGGGAAAGTCGAGGATGTTGTGAATGGTTGCTGCGCGGAAGGAATAGATCGACTGCGCATCATCACCAACAACCGTCAGACCATGCCCGCTCGGTTTCAGCGCCAACAGGATCGATGCCTGAAGGCGGTTTGTGTCCTGATATTCATCAACCAGAACATGGTCGAAACGATGACCGACATCCTCGGCAAGCGCGGCATCCGACATCATCTGCGCCCAGTAAAGCAGGAGATCATCATAATCGAGCACATTTTGATGCTGTTTGGCGTCCACATAGGCGGCAAAGAGCTGTTTCAACTGCTCTTCCCAACCAAGGGCAAAAGGATAGGCATTCTTTAACACCACGCCGATTGTACTCTCGGAATTGACGACCCGCGAATAGATTGCGAGACAGGTGCCCTTGGTTGGAAAGCGGCTTTCCATTTTCGAGAAACCCAGTTCATGACGAATGAGGTTCATGAGATCGGCGCTGTCTTCTCGGTCATGAATGGTAAAGTCGGCGCTGAGCCCGATCTGTTGGGCGTAAATGCGCAAAAGACGCGCGCCCATTCCATGAAATGTTCCCGCCCAGGCCAGAGCGTCCGTCATGACGGACGAATGATCGCCAAGCACTTGTTTGCAGATACGCTGGACACGCCTGGCCATTTCGGACGCCGCGCGACGCGAGAATGTCATCAACAATATCCGGCGCGGATCAGCGCCATTGACGATCAGGTGAGCCACACGATGCGCCAATGTGTTCGTCTTGCCCGATCCAGCACCCGCGATGATCAAAAGTGGACCGCCGATCGTACCATCCGGCATGGCGACGCCATGTTCGACCGCTTCTCGCTGGCGATCATTCAGTTTTTCCAGATGGGCCGCTGCCATATGTCCTCGTCACGCATGAATGGTTTTGAACACGGGACCGCGGATAATCGGCTGACATGTCCATGCGTGGTTTCTAGAGCATTCGAAACAAAAAGGGAACAT
>NZ_JABXGB010000088.1:0-1273 GCF_022627935.1 Ochrobactrum sp. C6C9
TGACGTTGCCCCCAAGTTTTATCCAGTTTTGAGTTCGCTCCAGCGGTTTTGGGTTGCTGTATTCGGGGCGGTAGGGGCGGGTTGCGGTGCAGAGCCGTTCCGGCTACGCAGCACCGCATCACGTCGCGGGTTGATTGTCTGAGCGAACTCGGCAGGCGTCATCCAGCCGAGTCCAGAGTGTGGTCGATGATCGTTGTAATCGCTGCGCCAGTTTAAAAGCGCTGATCGTGCATGGGTCAGTGACGAGAAGAGCGTTTCATTCAGGAGCTCGTCTCGTAGCCGTCCATTGAAGCTTTCGATGAAGGCGTTCTGGATCGGTTTGCCAGGCGCTATATAGTGCCATTCCACTTTGGTTCGATCCGCCCAATGCAGGATTGCGTTACTGGTGAACTCACTGCCGTTGTCACTGACGATCATCTTCGGCTTGCCACGTCTTTCGATGATCCGGTCCAACTCACGGGCAACCCGCAAGCCGGAAAGGGACGTATCGGCGACAAGAGTCAGGCATTCTCTTGTGCAATCATCGACGACCGTAAGCACCCGGAACCTGCGGCCATCGGTGAGCTGATCTGACACGAAGTCCAGCGACCAGCGAACATTGGCAGCCGTCGGGATCAACATCGGCGCTCGGGTGCCTATCGCCCGCTTACGCCCGCCACGCTTGCGTACCGTCAGCTTCTCCTCCCGATAGAGCCGGAAGAGCCGCTTGTGGTTCACAAGGTAACCCTCACGCCTGAGTAGCACTTGAAGACGTCTATATCCAAAGCGGCGACGTTCATGCGCCAGCTCCTTCATCCGCTCGCGAAGGTCATGGTCATCGCTGCGCCTGGTTTCGTAACGGATCGTCATACGGCAAAAACCCATGGCTTTACACGCCCGCCGTTCGCTCATCTGGTGGTGATCCATCAGATGAGCGACAGCTTTCCGCCTTGCTGCGGGCGTCACCACTTCTTTCCCAAAAGGTCTTTCAAAGCGGCGTTGTCGAGCATCGCATCTGCCAGGAGCCGCTTCAGCTTCGTGTTTTCGTCTTCCAGCGTCTTCAACCGCTTGGCCTCGGATACGTCCATGCCGCCGAACTTGGCTTTCCATTTATAGATACTCGCATCGCTGACGCCGTGCTTGCGACAAAGCTCCGCGACAGGCGTGCCCGCCTCGTGCTCCTTCAGAATGCCGATGATCTGTTCGTCTGTAAAACGGTTGCGCTTCATTCTCTGGTCCTCTCAATGGGCCAGAGCTTACTTCAAAATGGATTATTTCAACGGGGCAACGTCAC
>NZ_JABXGB010000089.1:0-1223 GCF_022627935.1 Ochrobactrum sp. C6C9
GTTCGTCGATGAAGGAAATCATCGCTTCAGTGGGCGGTCGAGCTCCGCCTGGGCAAAATACGCCGAGGCTTTGCGTAGAATCTCATTCGCCTGACGAAGCTCTCGGTTCTCCCGTTCCAGAGCCTTCATCTTCTCAGCCACGTCACTCGGCAAACCTGCACGCTTGCCGCTGTCGACCTCGGCCTTCTTCACCCATTCATGGAGGGTATGCGCCGAGCAGCCGATCTTGGACGCTATCGATGATACAGCCGCCCAGCGCGATGAATGCTCGGCTTCATGTTCCGTCACCATCCGAACGGCACGAGTACGGACTTCAGGAGAGAATTTGTTCGTCGTCTTGCTTGTCATAGACCCTATTTCTCACGAGTTGGGGTCTCCGGCAAACCCGGTGCGGTTCACTACCCCAATTGGAGGAGGCACCGAGTGGCGTCTTGTGCCAATAATTCTCATGGTTTCTGTTTTATTATCCACTGAAAGACTGTTCGGTGGTATGTAACTGGTGCTTAGCTATGAAAATATCTCGTTTTACACTTGTATGGGCCGCGACCGCGATAGTGATAACCACAGGGATCACAGAAGCGAGACTGCTTCCGGCAGCAGACAGTAAAAAGCCGCTTCTTCAACTTAAACAGAGCCCTGACAACTGGCTCGAAACGGAATGCATGCCATCGCTAAATTTAGGTGAGCAGTGTCGGCAAGGCGCTGCTCGCAGGGTGGCAACCTCCTTCTTCAAAAATGATTATAAGAAGTCTCGATTCTATCTTGATGCGTTCTACAGGCTATACAAGGCAAACTACGACTACGCAGAGGATCCTTGCCCACTGGGACATTACCAAACGAAATTGGGTCCTCAGGACGTTTACTACCAATTCGGCTATTGGCAATCAAAGTACGCCCTCGATATTGCTCAAGATACACCAAACAGGACGGGTACTGGCCTCAGAGCCTTCCTCTGCAGCATCATTGGTGATGGATTTTCATCAAAACGAAATCTCACGGAGTATCGTTTTACCCGTGATAATTTCCGGAAATTTGTGAAAGAAAATTATCGCGGACGAAAAGATATGGACCCTGAGGTCTTTATTTCCGAGGTTCAAGAACCTGCACAAGCAATGTACGACAACATCACAAGCGGAATTGTTTGGGGTAAGAGTCCGTTTGAGAATTTGCTTTAATGGCTGATACGGCGCAACAACAGGCTCCCCATGGCGACGTGGATCATC